>JBGQHD010000471.1:0-4889 GCA_041497795.1 Planctomycetia bacterium | reverse complement strand
CCGGATGCCCAAACTGCCCAAGGGCCGACCCGCGACCCAAGAGGCCAAGCGCGCCGCCCGGATGAAGAAGCGACTCGAGCAGCGGGTGGCTGATCTCTTCGAGAACCGTCACCTCTTCGTCCAGCACCTTGGCATCGGCCTTGGCCAGCTCCAGCACGAGGTAGGCAGTCATCATCTTGGTGGTGCTGGCGAATTCCCGCGGCTTCGTCTCGTCTTGGCCTCGCAGCACTTTGCCGGTTCCGCCGTCGGCCACGGCCCAGGCCCTGCACGTGACCAGCGGTGGGCCGTCGGTCGGCTCGGCCGGCTGCTTGACGAACACCTGCTTGTTAACGGCCTCCGGCTCAGGCACCGGCGGCTCGCGCGTCACCAAAGTGCCCAGCGCCTTCCACGTTTCTTCGCCGACGATTCCCGTGGCGCCGAGCTGCTTGGACTTTTGGAATGCCTTGACCGCGGTCTCGGTCACCGAGCCGAATTCGCCGTCGATCGTCAGGGCCGGCGAGGGTTGCAGCCGACCGTTGAGCGTCCGCTGGAGCCACTGCACCAATTCGCCGCGTGCGCCGAGCTTCAGCGGAGAGGTGGCGACCGCCGGCGCGCTGCGGGCTTGCTCCGCGAAGTAATCGAACACCGCCTTGCCGATCTGGGCGATCAGCCGGTTGCCGACGCCCGGTCCCAGCGTCTGGTCTTCGTTTTCGGCCGTGAGCACGGCGACGGCCACCGGGCCGCCGGGCGTCTCGATGATGCCCGCGCTCGTGCGAATCTGGTTCACCGAGCCGGTCTTGTGAGCGATCTTCGTCCCTTTCGGCAGGTCGTGCGCGAGCATCGACTCGTCCTGGCAGCGCGCCAGGTGATCGAGCATCGCCTCACTGGCCTCGCGGCTGACCAGCTCGCGGGCGTGCAGCTTCTCCAGCAGCCGCACCATCTCGGCGGCCGTCGTGCTGCCCAGCCCGAACCGCTTGCTCCGCTCCGGGGCGATCGACGTATCGGCCCGAAACACCTTGGCGTGCAGTCGCGTATTGGGGCAGCCGAGCTTCTCCATCGTTTCGCTGGTCGCCTTCAGGCCGATTTGATCGAGCACCAGGTTGGTGGCCGTGTTATCGGAGTAGACGATCATCAGCCGCAGGCAATCGCGCACGCTCAGTGCCGCGCCGGCGGAGAAGTGCTGCGTAAGAACGCCCGAGCCGGGCACTTTGTCCTCCTCGCGCAGCGTGGTCATCTTGGCCAGGTCCAACTGGCCGGTCTCGGCCTGACGATAGGCCTCGATCATCACGGCGACCTTGATCAAGCTGGCCGTGGCCATCGGCTCGTCGGCCCGGTGCGCGAAGGCCTCGCCGGTCTTGAGGTGCTTGACAGCCAACCCAACTTGGCCGCGATGGGCGGAGATGAGGGGGGAGAGGCGCGAATCGAGATCGGCCGCACGGACGCCCGTGCAGACTATCGCGAGGGCAACGGCGAAAATCAGTCGAAGGCGGGGCATGTCAATACTCTTCGAGTAGTCGAAACAAGAGTCCGCGAGTCCGCGTCATTTTCTGCCGTTGCGCCGACACGGGTTTTGACTCTTGCGAGCCGAGGGGCGCTTGGGCTTCTTGGCTCGCTCGAGCTTCGTCAAATACGCCTTGATCTGCTCGGGCGAAAGCCCCTTAAGACGCTCGTCGGGCGAGAGCCCTGCGAGACGTTCTTCCGGCGACAACTCCGCTAAGTACTCCCGCCGAAAGTCTTCGAATGTGTAAGGCATCGCGATTCCCTCCAACTCGTATCTCTTGAACAGCTTGTTGACGGCCCCGCTCATGTCGGCAAGGTGTGGCCGATAGTGGGCGGCGCCGAATCGCACGACCTCCGGCACCGCGCTAAACAGGTGCCACAGGCTGTTGTGTTCCTCGTGGGCAATCTCGCTCAACACGATGACGACAACCCGGTCGGTCCCGCGCTGCAACAAGTACACGCCCGGATGCGACGGCTCCAGCCGCATCTGCCCGGCCAGCTTTTGCGGAAACCGCGTGCAGACGCCGAACAACTGAAACGACGCTTCCGGCAGCAGCTCCTTGGGGCTGACCAGCTTGCGGTAGTTGACGTAATGGCCCGTCAGTTCCTTGAGCGACCAGTCATCCAGCGGCTCGCGCAGCGACTTGTAGCTGAGCAGGTTGTGATCCGCCAGGTGCTCCAGGCCGTCGGGCAAGCGGCCGGCGAACTCACCGGGCCCGCGGCGCAGGATCACCACATCCAAGAACTGCCGCTTCTGCGACAGTTTTTTCCAATTCTACAATCCACGGCGACCCGGCAAACAGGTCGCAGAGGGCCAGGCCGAACAGACGATGCCAGTCGATCATGGATGTCGCCGTAAGCCTGGGGCCGGCGTGGGTGTAGTCCTCATGTTCCGCGTGCGCGCCGAACGGAATGACATTCCATTCTACTTAAGGCGTCAGTGCCCGCAGCATTCCTTCGGCTTTGTGCCAGGTTTCTTCGTATTCCCGCCGCGGGTCGGACTGGGCCACGATACCGCCGCCGACGGGGAATTGCCACCAGCCGCGGCCGGCGGTGATGGTGCGGATGAGGATGCTGGCATCGAGCGTGCCATCGAAGCCCAGGTAGCCGAGCGAGCCGCAGTAGGCCCCGCGGGCGGTCGGTTCCAGCTCGGCGATGATCTCCATCGCCCGCACCTTGGGCGCCCCGGTGACCGAGCCGCCAGGAAACGCGCCACGCAGCAGGTCCAGCGGCGTCGCGCCGGGCCGCAGCCGGCCGCGTACGACCGAGACCAGGTGCTGCACATATTCGTAGATTTCCAGCCCGCAGAGCTGCGTGACGCGAACGCTCTCCGGCTCGCAGACGCGGGAGAGGTCGTTCCGCAGGAGATCGACGATCATCACGTTTTCGGCCCGGTCCTTTTCGCTCTCGCGCAGCTCGCTGCCGGCGAACAGGTCCGCCTCCGGCCAGCGGCTGCGGCGGCGGGTGCCCTTGATCGGCCGGGCCTCGACCTCGCCGCCGCGCACCTGGAGAAACCGCTCGGGCGAGGCGCTGATGATCTGGAGGTCGCCCAAGTCGAAATAGCCGGCGAACGTCGCGCGGTTCCTCTGCCGCAGCCGCAGGTAGAGCGCCACGGGATCGTCAGCCGCCGGAAAGAGCAGCCGCTGGGCCAGGTTGACCTGAAACACGTCGCCGGCACGAATGTACTCGATGGCCCGCGCGACGGCGGCGAGGTATTGCTCCTCCGAGAAGTTGCTCGTCAGGCCGACCGGGCCGGGAACCGGGAACTGCGGGGCCAGATCGTCAGTTCGCAATATCGGCGAATCGCCGTCCCCCAGCGCCGCCGCTTGCGGTTTAGCCCCCAAGACCCGGCGGAAAAGTTCCAGTCGCTCCTCCGCCCGCCGCCGCCGCGCCGCCGGCTCGCGCTCCGGCCAGCCCTGTGAGATGATCCAAGCTCGGTCGGCCACGTGATCCCAAGCCACGACCACGTCGTAGAGGCCCACGGCCAGCGCCGGCACGCGAAACTCGTCATAAGCCGGCAGCGGCAGCCGCTCCAACTGCCGGCCGAGATCGTAGCTGAAGAGCCCCGCCGCCCCGCCCTGGAACGGCGGCAGTCCGACCAGACCTTCGGTGGCGCATGGCTCGACCGCCGTGGCAAGCGCGGCGAGCGCGTCGTTTCCGTCCACCGACAGTTCGATGAAATCGAAGGGATCAGCCGCCAGGAACGAGTATCGCCCGAGCAGCGGATCGCGGAGCGCGCTATCGAAGAACACGCAATGGGGCAAACCCGCAAGAGCGACGAAGCACTCCTCCGGCTGGGGCGAAGGCGACAACTCGACCGCCACCGGCAACGACCCCGTCTTCACCGGCCCCGAAGACGGTTTGGAGAAACCTCCCTCGCCGAGTATTCTGAGGACGTTTTCTGTCATGAGTGTCACGTTTGAGGTCGAAAGCCGATTGTAATGAAGGGCCTGCTCTCATGCGGCGCGAACTTGGCAAGTACGTGGTCGCGGATTCCAAGATTTGCCACGGTCAGCCCACATTTCGCCGCACGCGAATTCTTGTGGCCGACGTGGCGAGGGAGGAGTGATCGTGATGCTGTCGCCGAGGCGCGGCGTGATCATTTTGGACGGGGATGACGCTCATTAAGCCCAACCGCCGCTGGTTGCAGTTCAGCCTTCGCACCGTCTTGCTGCTGACGCTGGCCGTGGCACTCTGGCTCGGCGACGAGGTGCGGCAAGCCCGGCAGGTAGAGCGGACGATCGCCGCGCTTCGCGCCCTGGGCGGCGATGCCGAGTGTGAGCCAACGGGCTGGAGCCTGCTGCGGCTTTGCCGCGTTCCCGGCTATGGCCAGCGAATCGTTCGGGCCGAGATTCCGGGCACAGCAGTGGAGGAAGCGATCGGGCTACTGCGCGATTTGGCCGAACTGCGCGAGGTGCAGGTGGCTTACGATGGAACGTGCGATCCAGGACGAACCTGGCGGACCATCACCGATGCCTTGGTGGGTCCAAAATTGACGCCGTTGCCAAAACAAGTGCCGTTTGAGTTGGGGTGGATCAAGGACGAGACCAAGATGGCCCCGTTGAGACAATCCTTGTCGCGCTTCGAAGACAGAGTTACGCAGGCGCTTCCAAGCGACGGCTCGCTCGCGGCATTGATTGCGCGGCGCTTTCGGTCGCCCGTGAACGCAGTGCTGTTTGGCGGCGCGCAATACCATGTGCTGCTGCTTCCGGACGGCACGCTGGCAGAACTGTTGCTCAGCGAAGATTGGCCAGCCGTAAGTCCGGGCACCCAGACGTCGTTCATCATTCTGATGGTCGCTGACCGATGCGTCGGTGTGAAACGCTTCACAACGACGACTCACTTCGCCAGCACGAGCATCGTGCTTGAAGATTTGGATGACGACGGAGTTCCGGAGGTAGGTTTTCGAT
>JBGQHD010000470.1:0-4897 GCA_041497795.1 Planctomycetia bacterium | reverse complement strand
GGCGTGATGCCCGGCTTGACCGGGATGCTCGAGCCGCAGACGCCGCGGCGGGCCAGCGCATCGAGGTTCGGCGGGCGGGCCGTCTCCAGCTCGGTCATGCCGCCCGGCTCGAGCGGCAGCCCGCCGAGGCCGTCGGCGACGAGCATAACGATCTTGGAATCGTTCTTGCCGTGCAGGCTGCGGGTGAGGTCGTGAAGGTCCATCGGCTTTGACCTGTCGAGGGATTTCGTTGGAAGTCGGTCATTGTAGTCGATCGGCCAAGCAACAATCACGGCCCCGTTTCCCGCACCAGCTTGCTGATCTCCTTGAACTCCGGCGTGCCGGCGGCTTGGCACCATTCGAAGAGGGCCGATTCGGTGGTGGTGAGCGTGGCGCCGGCGGCGTCCATCCGTCGCAGGGCTGTGTCGTGGTCGATCGCGCCCCGCGCCGCCACGGCGTCGGTCGGCACGTAGATCCGCAGCCCGGCGGCCATCAGGTCGAACACCGTTTGTTGCACGCAGACGTGCGTCTCGATGCCGCAGACGAGGATTCGATGGACGCCCCGCTCGCCCAGGCCGGCGAACAGCTCTCCGCAGTCGCCGCAGCTAAAGGCCAGCTTCTCGGGGATCGTGCCGAGCCGCTGGGCCAGCTCCGGCGCGGTGTGGCCCAGGCCCTTGGGGTATTGCTCCGTGGCCAGCACCGGCAGGCCCAGCAGCTTCGCCCCGTCGATCAAGCGGCGGACGTTCCAGACCATCCGCGCTTGGCCGGGAATGAGCGGTAGCAGCTTCTCCTGCACATCCACGACCAATAGGGCCGTGTCGTGACGGGACATCAGCTCGGGACTGCGGGGAAGAGCGGGCATGGCTACTGGTAGCTGAGAAAAAGGAATCGTGCACGTCTGATACTTGGGTACAGTTCCGCGGGCTGTCGCTAAGATATCACCTCTGGCGGGCTGGGCCGAGGCTGTAAGATGACTCGCCGTGGCGAAACACGGCTCGCCGCCCGAACCACCCGGGGCGGCGCGCCGCAACCGCATTGAATCATTGCCCGCGAATGACACGAATGAACGCGAATGCAATGAGATTCGCGTCGATTCGCGCGATTCGCGGCCGAAAGAACGCGTCGCAATCTTGCCGCCATGCGAAGAACTTGACAGTTGGCAGGTAGTACGAAAGTCCGGCGTGGCGTAGCCGACCCAAAGCTGCTCGAGGCTGTTGCGATGGACCGTCCCGTCGTTCTGATCCTCACGGGCGCCACGGCCAATGCACGGCGCATTGCCGCCTGCCAGGAGCTGGCGCGGGAGATCTGGCCCGAGGCGCAGGTCTTCATGCCCAACTACCTTTCGCGGTTTCGCGGGCTCCGGGGTGTTGGCGCCTGGCTGGAGCGGTGGCTGCGAGAGACGCTGCCGCCGGGTGAGTCGCTATACGTGTTCGCCTTCATCTTGGGAGGCGCGGCGCTGCCATATGCCCCCACGCTTGTCGCGCGCGCGCAAAGACGCTGATCATCTTTCCCGAGGGCACGCGGGGCGATCCGGGGGTCATCGAGCCGTTCAAGCCGGGCGTCGGCGAGATTGCCCGCAGCTTTCCGGGCATTCCCATCTACCCCTGCTTCATCGCCGGCATCGAGCGCGTCTGGCCGCGCGGCACGCGGCTGCCGCTGCCGTTCAACGTGGAAGTGCTGGTCGGCGAGCCGTACCGCACCGATGCCAACCTGCACCGCCGGGACATCGCGGCGCAACTGGAAGCGCAAGTGCGGGCGCTATCCGACCGCTACGAGGAATCGCGCCGCAGCCTCGCCGCGTAGGGCGGACACTCCTGTCCGCCCGTCCTACGCCGCGCGCGATGGTGGCCGTGCGCGTCTGGTTTGTGACGGCGATTTGTCGTCCAAAGTGTTCCGTATATGTCGCGCCCGCAGCCCACCCGACAGGCCCTCGATAAGGCGCAAATCACGGCCGCGGTGGGCGTTATGCGATTTCGCCGGCGGCCGGCGGTCACGGCACGTGGCCGCGTCTCTCCGAGGCGCGAATGCGAGGCGAAGAATCCTGCGCGGCGTTTAATCCAGAGCCGCGCTCGGGGTGACCGGTGACTCATGGCAAGGAAAACATGGTTCGCCACGTGTCAGCCTTCGCGAGTAGACTGGTCGCGTCGTCGAGGCGGCCGCGGTGACACTGCGCCATGGCAACGGAAATGCAACGGAAACCATTCCTTTGCTTCGCGCAAGCCGCTTTTGATATAATCGGCCGGAGTTTTTGCGATAGCGTCCGATCACCGGTCTCTGGGACTTCGTATCGTGACTCCGGTCGTCGCAGCGCAGAGCGTGGGAACAAGACGGAACGCTTTCGTTCCTAGATTCCGACGAAGGGTCCGAACATGAGACGATCGGTAAGCGTCGGACGGTTGTCTTGGTGGCGTGTTCTCGTTCTCGGCGTAGTCGCCACGAGCACGGGCTCTCCCCGCGGATGGTGTGATGAAAAGGAGGGCCCGACTCGCGCAAAGGCTGCGGAGTCGAAGCGCCTCCGTGAGGAGGCATTGGCCGAATACCGGAAGAACGAAAGCGACCTCAAGCAAAAAGTCAAAACAGATCCACACGATGTTCGAGCGTGGCGTCTCTTGGGCTGGAACGCGGCCTATAACCTTTCCACCACGTCAGACGACGTCAAAGAGCGCTATGCCCACGTGAAGCGCGGGATCGAATACCTCATGGAGGGCATCAAGAACAATCCTGCGGATGCGCGGCTCCTCTGGGACACCGGCTGGTTTGTTTACGAGAGGATCGGACGTGGCAAGGAGCATCAGGAGTATCGGAAGCTATTCCAGAAGGACACGGAATTCCACAAGTTGCTGAAGGGCCACATCGACCTACGGTCAGCGGCCGGGCCGGACGGAATGCCGGACGGTTTTCTGGTCGGCCGACTCTGGTTCGAGAACCTGATCGCAATGCTCGAGAAGCAGGGAACGCTCAGAGATTTCGCGATTGCGGAGGAGATCGTCTGCGCTCAGCCCGCCCAGTGCCAAATCCGATATGCGGCACAGATCGACAGTGAAGGGCGCTTCGACACCGCGGCCAGCGCGTGGAAGGAAGCGCAGAAGATGTGGGAAGCGCTCGGAAACCGCGAGCTTTCCCGAGATGACGGGACGAAATACCGCCTCAAGGACAGCGAAACGGCACGAAAGATCGTGAACTACGACCATTGGATGAATCGCTGCCGGATGGAGCAGACGGAAGCTGTTCTTGCAGCGCGGCGGTCTATCTACCGAGCCGAACAGCAACTTGCAAACCGCAAGCCGGGAGCGGCCAGCGCGATTCCCGAGGCACGGCGATTGTACGAACAAGGATTCCGCGCCTGGGCCGATAGCTACAAGGCCCACGTCTGGCTTAAGGATGACAGCGATCTCGAAGACGAGCTTGCGGCAGTCATTAAGCGGTACCAGACGCAAGTTCTGGAAGGCAAGGAGCTGCCGAAGGACTTTCCGCTGCGACACGTCGTCGAAAATAGGAAGAATTGACATGAGTTTCGATAACCGCGCGCGGGCGATTAGGAACCGCTGATAGCGAGCACCGAATCACCGAGCCGTCAAACACGCTGTTCCAATGGGCATTCTTGGCATTTTCTCGCGGCCGCAAAGGTTGGACTCGGTGTTCGGGCGCCTGATTCACCGTCACGGGAGTTGGCAGGGCGACGTTGTCGCTCCCAGCCTACCCGCCACCGCTCGCGCAGCTCGTCGTTCGCCACCGCCCCCTTCCGGCCACTCCCTCAGGCCAAAATCGCCCGAATCGGCTGGCCGTGGTCGATGTCGAGCCGTTTGCGGCCGGGGATTTCCAGCTTTCGCGAGTCGAGGCCGAGCAGGGCCAGGATCGTGGCGTGCGCGTCGGTGACGTAGTGCCGGTCCTCGACGGCGTGGAAGCCGATCTCGTCGGTCGCGCCATGGACCACGCCCCCTTTGATGCCGCCGCCGGCCAGGGCGATCGAGAAACCGTAGATGTGGTGGTCTCGCCCGTCGGAGCCTTGCGAGCCGGGCGTGCGGCCGAACTCGCTGCAGAAGATGACGATCGTCTCGTCCAACAGGCCGCGCCGCTTGAGGTCCTTGATTAGCCCGGCGATCGGCTGATCGACCTTCAGGCAATTGCCGGAGTGGTTGGCCTTCAGCGCCCCGTGGGCGTCCCATACGCCGGCGCCGCCGGCCCCGTGTTGAATCTGAATGAACCGCACGCCGCGCTCCACGAGCCGCCGCGAGGCCAGAAGCTGCATGCCGAAGTCGCGAGTCTCGGGCCGGTCCAGGCCGTAGAGGGCCTTCGTCTCGGCCGTCTCCTGGGCGAAGTCGAGCGCGTCGGGGATCGACCGCTGCATGCGGAACGCCAGCTCGTACGAGCGAATGCGGGCCAGAAGGGCCGGGTCGTCGGGATACTCCACGCCGCGCAGCGCGTTCAGCCGGCCGACCAGGTCGAACTGGATCGCCTGCTCTTCCGGCCGCACCCCGCCGGCCGGCTTGGCATAGTCGAGCGGGTTCGCCGGATCGACGCGGATCGGCACCGCGTCGTGGGCCGGGCCGAGGTAGTGGCCGTCCTTGGCGTTCCAATATTCCCGGTTGCCCATCGAGATGAACTGCGGCAGGTTGTCGTTGAGCGACCCGAGGCCATAGTGCACCCAGGCCCCCAGCGTGGGAAACTCGCCGTCGAGCATGTGCCGGCCGGAGTGGAACTGCGTCTGGGCGCCGTGGTTGTCGTCGGTCGTCCACATCGAGCGAACGACCGCCACGTCGTCGATCGTGCTTCCCAGGTGCGGCAGCCAATCGCTGACGAGGGTGCCGCTTTGCCCGCGCTTCTTGAAGCCGACTTGCAGCGGATAGAGCTTGTTCCGCTGCTGCCCGTTGGCGTCGTTGACCACCACCACGCGGGCCAGCTTGAGCTTGTCGGGGTT
>JBGQHD010000469.1:0-4906 GCA_041497795.1 Planctomycetia bacterium | reverse complement strand
GATGTCGCCCCAGGCCGTGTCCGGCGGGGTAGTCAAGTCGCTGCCGAGCCGCCGCCGTTCGGGGCTCCCGCCGGCGGTGATCGCCGGCGCGGCGGGCGGCGTTTTGGTCGTGGCGGTGATTGTTTTCTTGGCTCTCAAGCCAGGCCGCGCGACCACGACCCAGCCAACAGCTCAACAGGGGAACGGTTCCGGCAAGAGCCCGTCGCAGGTGCCCCCCCCGATCGTTCCCAACGGCAAATCGGTCGTCGATCCCGGCAAGAAGACCACGGTCGAAGTGCCCAAGAAGACAGGGACGGAGCCGCCGCCCAAGGACCCCGTCGAGACCAAGACGCCAGACAATCCTCCCGAGCCGAAGAAGGAAACGAAGAAGGAAACGAAGAAGGAAACGAAGAAGAAGCCGCCCAACGAGAGCAGCAAGAAAAAGTCGCCCGAGACCGATCTGGTGGATTTGCTGAAGGCCGTGGACCTGAAGCGAGACATCGGCTCCGGCGAGTGGAGCGTCGCCAAGCGCGTCCTGCGCGGCAGCGCCTCCGAGGACTACGCGCTGTTGCGGATTCCACACAACGGTCCGCGCGAGTACGACCTGACGGTGATCGTCCGCCGCGTTCGGGGGGAGGGCGTGCTGGCCATCGGCCTGGTGTTTGGCCAGCAGCGGGTGGCCCTGTTGTGCGATTCCGACGGCGACGAAGGCAAGGGCAAGGTGACGATGCTCCACACCGTGAAAGGCTTTGCGGTCGGCAAGACCATTCACGAGGGCCCCCTGTTTACCAACGACGAGCCCGAGATGCTGACGATCCAAGTTCGCCAGTCCGGCATCGCCGTGCTAGACGGCGATCAGGTGCTCTTCGCCTGGCGCGGACCGGCGACGGACCTCAGCCTGGCCCCGCTGTGGGCAAAACGCTCCCCGGGCGAAGGGCTGTTTCTCGGCCTTCAGAACGGCGGATATGAATTCGAAAAGATCGAGCTGCAGCGGGTGAGCAGCACACCATCGGCCGTGGCCGCCAAGAAGCGGCCGGAGGTCCCGCCGACGGCCGAGCTCGATGCGGCCCGGCAGCACGTGCGGGAGCTGTTCGACGCGGAGATCAAAGCGGCGCGCAGCTCGCCGGAAAAGGCGGCGCTCGTGCAAAAGCTGCTCCAGCAAGCCGGCCGCGAGGAGGAAGCGGCCACGAAGTACGCCCTGCTGGACGTGGCCCTCCAATTGGCGATCGAGGCGGGCGACGCCGACGCGGCCGTCAAGGCGAACGAGCAATTGACGGCGGCCTTCGAGGTGGACGGCGCGGCCCGGCTGCTGGAGGTGTTCAACCAGTTGTCGGCCGCCAACGTGCCCGCCGAAAAACGCCGACCGCTGGTCGAGTCGATGCTCGACGCCGTCGAGCACGCGGCGAGCGAGGAAAACTTCAAGGCGGCGGCCGACTTGCTCGCGGTGGCCGCCAAGACGGCCACCAAGATCAACGATGCGGAGGCACGCCGCAAGGTGACCGCCCTCCGCGAGCGCGTCGAACAGGTGCGGGCCTGGTGGGAAGAGGCCGAGAAGGCGCGTGCCGTCTTGGTCGATATGCCCGACGACCCGGCGGCGAACAAGGCCCTGGGCCGGTACCTGTGCTTCGGCAGCGAAGATTGGGAAAACGGCCTGCCGCACCTCGTTAAGGCAGGCGACGCCAAAGCGGACGACGCCAAGCTCAAGGCCGCCGCCGGGCTGGAGCTGGCCGCGCCCGACACGGCCGCCAAACAGGCCGCCGCCGGCGACGCCTGGTGGGAGCTGGCCGTCCCGGCCACGGGCTACACGAAGCTGGCTTTTCAGAAACGGACGCAGCACTGGTACGCGCAGGCTTTCGAGGGGCTCAAGGACCCGGCCAAAGGGATCGTCGAAAAGCGCCTCGCCACGCTCGAGAAGGCGCTGGGCGACTTGGCGGGCGGTGCCAGCAGTGCCCTGCTCAGCAAGCGGATCGCCGGCGACTTTTTCCTCACCGCCACGGTGAAGAAGGACCGGACTTACGCCACGCTCGGCTTCGCCACGGACGGCGCGGTCTCGGATAACCAACTGCCCGTCGGCAAGTGGGCGATCGAGTCCGGCCAGCTCCGCATCACCTACGAGTCCAAGGACCAAGGCACGGTCCTGCTCCGCGGCCGCGGCAAAGACGCCTTCACCGGCCAGCAATCCCGCGGCGGCGGAGAGGTCGTGAATTGGGATCTCAAGCGGGTGGTCGTCGTTTCGACGTGGGACGTCTACGACGAACGCCTCCCCAAGCAGTTCTCCACGCCGCAGCCATTGGTGCTCTACTCCAACGGCAAGGCGAACGACGTCTACGGCGCCAGCACCTGGGGCCTGTCGAACAACGTCCTCGCGCTCGATTGGAAGGACTATCGCCGTCTCGGCGGAGTGGGCAAGGGAAAAGGCGGCGGCGGAAACGGCCTGCAAGGGACCTTCCCGATTCAGCAGGGGGGCAAGCTGTTTCGCGGCCCCGACAACAGCGGCCGCAAAGGGATCTATCGCGGTGAACGCGTGGCCTCGCCCGGCGGCCCGAAGTAGGCAAGGACGGGGGACAAATGAGCAACGGAAGACCATCCTTGGACTTGCGTCGCCAATGAACGTGAGTGTTAGGCTGCAAATGAGCGGCGCAAAGGGAATATATTGATCAGTCCATAATCAAGTTCGGCGGCGCGGAAGCGCCCGGTGTTCGAGCCGCCTAACGACCAAGTTCAGCCGGGCTGGAGGGTATACGATGGCCGGTCCAAGCCGTGATGACATCAAGAGGGCGCTCGACGACGCGGGTCAGGGGCGCAGGTCGCAGCATCCATTGGCGGCCCACGCACGCGGGCCGGGTCCAGAAATCGACACTTGGTACGAGAGGATCCATGTCGCGCGGTCGGTCATTTTCCGTCCGAAACCTTCCGTATATGTCACTTTTTGAAGCAGGCGCTCACGGCCCTGGAAGCACGAAGATCGTTGTCGCGACGAGGCTTACGGCCAGGTGGCCGGTCTGTTTCCAGCCTGTTCACCCGCAGCGCGCAGCGCGCATCGCGATTGCCGCCTCCGCGGACAAAACACGGTTCGCGTCGTGTCACTCCGCCGCGTAGATTGATGCCGTCAGGTCGAGACCAGGGCGCGGATGCCGCGCGAGCGGCGCGAGCGGAGAGACGAGTGCCCTGTCTTGGAGTGCGGTGGCTGGGCACCGCTTTTGGATTTTTGGGTGAGGAGAACTCAACGGGCCTCACCGGGCCCATCCTACGCCAAAATCCCAAAGCGGTGACCAGTCACTGCACTCCAGGGTCTCAGCGCGGCGCCCTGGGCAGCTCGCGGCGATAGCGCGGCTGTTCCGAGGGGGGCGGGCGTTGGCGGCGCTCTTTGGCCCAACTGCGCCGCTCCTCGTCGCTGGCGTAGTACTTCAGCCAGATGTGCTCGTTGCCCGTCGCGTTGGCGCAATCCCAGTGCAAGAAGCGCGGCGGCGTGTCGATCTTCTTCTCCAGGCTGGAAAGAATGTCCCGAAAGATCACCCGGTAGAGCTGCCGGTCGTTGAGGTGGTCGGTGAATTCCAGCACGATCCGCTGCTCGTAGAGCTTATGGATCGTCTCCCACAGCACGTTGTGCAGGGCCTCGTCGCTGAGCGTCGCCGGCTGCGGCAGCCGCAGCGGCGGGTCGAACCAGTCGGCCACCGGCAGCAGCGGGGCCAGCTCCCAGGCCAGCATCGACTCCAGGTACTCGTTCTCGGCCGCCGTGGGCAGGCGGTCCAGCCGCATCCACATCATCGATTCGTCGCGGAACGGCTCGATCCGCTCGCGCAGCTCGGCGTTTCGCAGCAGCGTCTCCACGTCTGCGGGCTGTGGGGAGCGCGGGGTAAGGGACATGGTGCAAACTCAAGTTGCTCGTGCATCACGGACCAACCGATAACTTCGACTTTAACTTCGTCTGCTCCGCCTTCAAGAGGAAATCCCGGCGAATGGGCGATGCCTTGCGTGCGGGGGGCGCAACATTCGACAGGAACGGAAAGGTTTGACTGTTTCGCCGAGATTGACGCAGCGCCAAGACCAATCGCAAGGACACGAACGGCACTCCCTTTCTTGAACAGAAGGCAACGAAGGAAACAAAGAGGGCGGTCTCCGCCGACGTCAGACACGACCAGCGCGCAATGCGCGGCTGGCGAGAAATCGGTTTCGCACCTTCCCAACGGAATACCAGGTGTCGCTGCCATTAGATTAGAATAGTCGCGGACCGGGCTTCAACGCGACGGGTGTGCGCCGCTGGAGGAAGGATCATCCACAGATTGCACAGATTTCGCAGATGAAGAGTCGCCGCTGCGATCGCCTAAAACTCAATCGGTGGAATCTGTGCAATCTGTGGATGTCTCATGTAGAAAGAAGGGGCCGCCGATGAGGCTTGGCGCAAGAACTCTCCTCTGCGACCTCCGCGCCTCGCTGCCAACTTCGCCTCGCTGGCTGTGGCTGACGGTGGTGTTGACGGTTTCTCCTTCTTTCCGCGATGGCAGGACGGCCGAGCCGGCGATCGCTCCTCCGGTCACGGCCCTAGCGATCGCTCCCGATGGCAAGTCGGTGCTGGCCGGATCGCAGGCCGGGCTGCGGCAGTTATCGTGGCCGGAGTTGAAGTCGCAAGGCACGCTGAAGACGGCCCTGGCCCACGTTCACGATCTCGCCTTTTCGCCACGCGGCGATTTCCTGGCGGTGGCCGGCGGCGCGCCGGCCGAGGCGGGCATGGTCTAGGTCTTCGCCTGGCCCGACGGCAAACTGAAGTACCGCGCCGAGCCGCAAGGCGACCTGATCTACGCCGTCGCCTGGAGCCCCGACGGCCGGCGGCTGGCCACCGCCTCGTTCGATCACACCGTCAACGTCCTCGACGCCTCATCAGGCAAGCGCCTCCGCAAGCTCGAAGGGCATTCCCGCGGCGTGCTGG
>JBGQHD010000468.1:0-4913 GCA_041497795.1 Planctomycetia bacterium | reverse complement strand
CCCTCGCGGCTCACGACGCGGTTCGCCTATCTCGGCAGCGACGCGGTCATCGACGCCGTGCTCGGCGCGATGGTCCGCACGGGGCGCATCCAGCGTGGCCCCCGCGGCATCGCCCTGCGAGGGCACGGGCCGCAGCTTTCGAAGAACGAGCAGAAGCTGGTGGACGACATCGTGGCCCGCTATCGCCAGGCGGGCCTGAGCGCCCCGTCGCTCGAAGAGGTGCAAGCCGGCGTCACCAAGAACCAGGCGCTGGTGCCGCAGCTCGTGTCGCTGGCCGTGGCCGAGGGGCACCTGGTGAAGATCGCCCCCAGCATGTACCTGCACGCCGACATCGAGCGAGGCATCCGCGCCACCCTGTCCGAGAAACTCAACGGCAGCCCGGGGCTGACGATGAGCCAAATCCGCGAAATCCTGGGCACCACCCGCAAATACGCCGTGCCGCTGTGCGAGTATCTCGACAGCGTGGGCTTCACCAAGCGCGTGGGCGATTTGCGGGTACTGGCGACGCCGTAGTGGGCGCCCGAGCTGCGCCGTGAGCTCCCGGGTTGTCACCCTGAGCGGTCTCGCGCGGCGCCGCGGAGATTCTTCGCTGCGCTCAGAATGACGTGGCCGCCCCGTCGCGTCCGCCCCATCGCCCGCATTCCCCTCCTCACGTCCGCGCGGTTCGAGTAGCATAGACCGCCCTGTGATGCCTTCCCTGCTTCCCTCGCGTGGGCTAATCTCCCTTTGGCCGTTCACGTTTCCGATTCGCCGCAGACCGCCGCCCCGTCGAAGGGCACGTACGCCTTCGTCAGCTTGGGCTGCGCCAAGAACCTGGTCGATAGCGAGCGGATGCTCGGGCTGCTGCGGATCGACGGCTACCAGCTCGTCGGGCAGCCGCAGGGGGCCGATTTCGTCGTCGTCAACACGTGCGGCTTCATCGACACGGCCCGGGAAGAGTCGTACGGCGTCATCCGCGAGATGCTCGATCTGAAGCGCCGCGGCGACGTCCGCGGCGTGATCGTCTCCGGCTGCCTGGCCGAGCGCGAGAAAGAGCGGCTGCTGGAGACCTGTCCGGACATCGACCAGCTTGTCGGCGTCTTTGCCCGCGAGGAGATCACCAAGGTCGCCGATCGCCTGATCGGCCGGCTCGACGAGCAGCGGCAGGTGTTTCGGCCGGCGGCAATCCAGGCCCTGAGCGACCGCGACCGCTTGCGGATCACGCCCAAGCATTACGCCTACCTGAAGATTTCCGAAGGCTGCGACCGGCTGTGCACCTTCTGCGCGATCCCCAAGATGCGGGGCAAGCACGCCACCAAGCCGATGGAAGAAGTGGTGGCCGAGGCCCAGGAGCTGGCGGCCAACGGCGTGCGCGAGCTGGTCGTCGTGGCCCAGGACACCACCTACTACGGCATGGACCTGTACGGCCGGCCGATGCTGCCCGAGCTGCTGCGGCGGCTGGAGACGGTGGTCGGCCTGGAGTGGATTCGGCTGCTCTACTTCTACCCGATGTACGTCACGGACGAGCTGATCGAGGTGATCGCGGGCAGCCGGCGGATCATCCCCTACCTCGACATGCCGCTCCAGCACATCAACGACACGATGCTGCGGCGGATGCAGCGCCGGGTGGCTCGCGGGCCGACCGAGGAGCTGATCGCCCGGCTGCGTTCCCAAATCCCCGGCTTGGTGATGCGAACGACCTTCATCGTCGGCTTCCCCGGCGAGACCGAGGAGCAGTTCCAGGAGCTGGACGACTTCGTGCGTGCCCAGAAGTTCGAGCGGATGGGGGTCTTTATCTACTCGTACGAGGCGGATACCCCCTCGGCCCGGCTGCCGGATCACTTGCCCGACGAGGTGAAGCAGGAGCGGCGGGAGCGCTTAATGGCCTCCCAGCAAGCGGTGGCTTTTGCGTACAATGAGAGGCAGATCGGCCACAAGCATAGTGTATTGATTGACAATGTGCTGATCGACCAGGCGGTGCCGGAGAGCCCGGATGAGGGTGCCACTGGCTCTGCCAGTGCGAAGCGGGAGTCAAGCCGGCAGTCCCGCACTGGCAAAGCCAGTGGCACCCAGTGTTGGATCGGCCGCACGTATGCCGACGCTCCGGATATTGACGGCGTGGTGTACGTCACGGGGCGGAAACTGCGGCCCGGCCAGATCGTGCCCTGCGAGATCGTGGCCAGCAAAGGCTATGATTTAGTTGCGGCGGCGGAACTGTAGCAGGCACACTCCGTGTGCCGCCATGTGGAACGGAATTTATTCCGTTCGATGCTTAGATCATCAGCGAACGGAATGAATTCCGTTCTACGGCTCACGGAGCGTGCCGACTACTGACAAGGAGCACCCCATGACCGCCACCGCCAAGAAACGGAGCAAAGCGGCCCAAAAGGCGGCCCAGCTTGCCCGGGCCGAGTTCCGCGCAGTGGTCTTCAACCTGCCCAACCAGCTCACCTGGGCACGGTTGATCCTGGCCGCCGTGATGTTCGCGCTGATCGCCTGGCAGCACTACTTCGCGGGGATGGTGTTGTTCATCGTCGCGGCCGGCACCGACTGGCTCGACGGCTACTTCGCCCGCAAATATAACCAGGTCACCACGCTGGGCCGAATTCTCGACCCCTTCGCCGATAAGGTGATCATCTGCGGCACGTTCATCTACCTGGCGGCCATCCCCGACATGCAAAACGGCCTGTGGCCGTCGAACCCGTACCTGTTGCCGTCGATGGCCGTGATCGTGGTGGGCCGGGAGCTGCTGGTGACCGCGCTGCGGAGCTTCATCGAGGAGCAAGGCGGCGACTTCTCCGCCAAAATGTCCGGCAAGCTGAAAATGGTTTTGCAGTGCATCGCCGCCGGCGCGAGCCTGTTCTATCTCAGCCGTAACGATGCCGTCGGCCAGCAGATCGTCGGCTTTGTCAGCGATCTCACCTACCTGCCCACCGAGACGTGGCTGAGCGTCCTGCAATGGGCGATGATCGGCTTCATCTGGTCGGCGGTGGTGATGACCGTCTGGTCCGGCGTGGGCTATGTGGTGACCGCCGTGCGGCTGCTGCGGACGTAGAATGTTGGAGTCCAGCCTTTAGGCTGCAACGTCGGACTGCAGCCCGCGCATTTGCTCAAGAACAGGCTAAAGCCTGAACTCCAGCGTCCCTTTGGCCACCGATTCGAATCTGCCGCCGCCCGACGACGTGTCGCCACTCGACGCGATTGTCGTGCCGCTTTCGCGACCTGCCATTGAACGTGGTACGGTTCCGTGGAACCTGCTCGATGTCATCGCCGTGGCCACCGTCCACATCGGGACGAGTCTCCTGGTCGGAACATTCCTGGCACTGCTTTTCGGCGTTTCTCCGGCGGCCAAGTCCGAACTGCCGCCCGACCAGTGGATGATGCTGATTCTCGGCAGCTCGATAGGATCGCTCGCCGGCATGGGCGTTGGTATTGCCTGGCTGCGCGGCGCCGCGCAAGCGGTCCGGCCGGTCAAGGCTATCGTCATCGCGCTCGTTTTCTGTTCTTTGACGGTCCTGGCCGGAGAGGTCACGCGTGCGCTGTTCAAGATTCCCACGTCAGATACTTCACCACTGCAACGTCTGACGGTTCTTTCGGGTGGCGCAATTGGCGCGATCTTGGGCGGCGGCCTTGCTATCCGCTGGCTGCGCGGCGGCACACAAGCGACTTGGGCCGATCTCGGTTGGCAGGTTCACCAGTGGCGGGCCAACGTGCTGCTGGGGCTGGTGGGCTTTCTCGTCTTGATGTTCCCGGTGTTCGGGCTGCAGGCGTTGCTCAACTTCCTCTACGAACGAGCCTTCGGCCCGCCGCCGCAGCATCCGTTGATCCAGCAGTTGCTCGACCATCCCAGCGGTCCGGGATTTCTGATCGCCGCCTTCACGGCCGTGATCGTGGCTCCGCTGACCGAGGAGTTCCTCTTCCGCGCCGTGCTGCAAGGCTGGCTGGAGCGTGTGGCCATCCAAATCGCGCGATATCGTGACGCACTCGCCAGCGTCCCATTGGCTCAAGAGGCTGAACGGGCCGAGGGCATATCGACGTCGTCACCGCCCGGCCGGCCGCTGCTTGTCTGGCCCATCGTGGTCTCGTCGCTCGTCTTCGCCCTCATGCACTATTCGCACGGCGTGGCCTGGATTCCGCTGTTCTTCCTCGCGCTGGGACTCGGTTACCTCTACCAGCGCACGCGGAGCCTGGTCGCGCCGATCGTGCTGCACGTCAGCCTGAATGCCAGCACGATGCTCATCCTTTGGCTGGCATCCAAGTAGGACGGATTTCCAATCCGTCCTACGGCCGCTGCGCTAATCCCACCACCAGCGGTCGGCCGGCAGTTTGGCCGCTTGCTGGCGCGCTTTGTAGACTTCGGCCTTCTCATCCTTGAGCAACCGCTGCGGCTCGAAAGCCAGCGCCGGCTGGATGTCCACGCCGCCGCCGGCTGGCGTGAGCAGGCGGTTCCCTTTCCAGCGCGAGTTGGCCACGCAGGGGGCCTTGGCCGGCGTGGCCTTGCCGCGGACCTTGAATGCCTGCTCGTCGCCCCACGTCGCCAGCCGCCAGCCGGCCTTGCCGTAGAGGTCTTCCTGCTTCACGAACGCCGCCGCCACGGCCAGATCGACGAGGTTGCGAAGCTGCGCGAAGACCGGCGTCTTGGCGGCCAGCTCCGGGTACTTCTTGGTGAACCCGGCGGTGAACTGCTCGCTGGCCGCGTTGGGCTTGGCCTTGTTGGCCAAGAGGCCGCCGGGCAGGATCACCTTGTCCTCCGTCTGAAGCTGCACGCCCTGGCCGACCAGCTCCATCGCCAGGCGGTCGTCGGCCAGGCGGACGCAATCGTAGTTCGGAGTGAACCACCACCGCTGCAGCGTGCCCTGCTGCGGCGAGGAGAGCAGGTCCAAGTAGCTGGCCAGCTTGATTGGCGGCCGCTCGCGGCCGATGCCGATCAGCTT
>JBGQHD010000467.1:0-4933 GCA_041497795.1 Planctomycetia bacterium | reverse complement strand
GTGGCTGGGGCTGAAGCGATAGCGCAAGCCCCAGCGGAATCGCCAGGTAAACTTCGACTCTTGAAAGAGTGGCACAGCGCACGCTGGGACGGGGGCGACGACGCGACGCAAGTCAACGTCGGCTAGCGGCTCGGCTGGGGCTTCCGCTTCGCTCCAGCCCCAGCCACCCGTCGCCCCAGGCACCCGCCGCCGCAGACTACGGTGCTTTCTTGCCTTCGATCAGGCTTTCCGCCTCGCGGCGGAGAATCTGGCAGATGAGCCAATCGTGCCAGCCGTCCCCCAGCTCGCCGCGCTCGATCGTCGGGAACGACTCTTGCCCCATGATGTCGCGTGCCTGGCCGAGGGCCTTGCGTGCCTCAGCGGCTTGGCCCAGGTGGTGGTGCGACATGGCGACGACGAGAAATGCGGGCACATTGAGATTGAACGGCGCGGGGTCCGGCGCGATGCTTTTGCTGGCCCGGTCGAGGGCCTTGTCGAACTCGCCCGCGCGATAATGGGCCAGGCCACGAGCCAGCAGGAAATAGGCATAGTACGGGTGATCGGTAGCCGCGACGGCTTGGTCAGCCAGTCGGATGACGGGTTTCATGTCGGCGACCGCGCCGGGGGCCAAGAGGCAGGCTTTGGCAGTCCGCTCGGCAATGTACGGTTCGGTCGGCTCGCCGAAGCGCCGCAGCATTTCCGCACAATGCTGACGGTACGCTGACTGGTCCTCCATCCAAGCCCAAAGAGTCGCCGCGCGGAACCAGGGGTAGTGGTCGTCCGGATGGACACGGAGCGCGGCCGCGAAGTCAGCCGCCGCGTCCCGCCATCGCCTGGCTCGGGCATGCTCGTCGCCACGCGCTAAGAGCTGCTCCCAGTTCCCCGCGGGAAGCTCCGGCGGCATTTCCTTTGCGCCAGGTTGCGAATTGTCTACGGCCAACGGCATGGCGTGCGGGCTCGCGTCGGATTGCCTCGGGCCCGAGGCGGAAGTCTCTCGCGTAACGCTCGACTTATTTGATGGCCAGAGAAAGAGGCCCAGGCCGAGTAAGACTGCCAACAGAATCGCCACCAGTCCAAGCATGCTCCACGGCCGTCCGCCCCTGGCTGCCGGACTGACACGGAGAGCATCGACGCCTTTGGTCGGCGCCTTGGCCACCCTGCTGGCCGGCTCGCGCGCGGCAAGCGGGGTTGCGTCCGACTTGGCAACCTGCCCGGCAAGTTGCTGGTATCTCGCGGGGGTCTGAGGGGATTTCCGCCGGTCGTTGAAGAACTCGCTAGACATAGAAGACTCCCGTGACGCGGATCAGGAAGATGTTAGGTTCATGACGTTCAGGCAAACGACGTTCAGGCCCACGACGCCCCAAGACTTCATCATATCCGTGCCTGTGCGCCGCGGAAGTGGCTCGTCGGCATGCCCCCCCCACGTCGCGCTGACGCGGCGACGCTCGCTTTCGCGGCTGGGTGGCTGTGGCTGAAAGCCACAGCCGGCCATAAACCGAACACTTTTCGCGCTTCCCGCCGGGCTTCTCGACCTGTTTCAACCCCGCCAGGCAGTCGTCTCAAGACATGACGAGAAGTCCGGCTGCGGCCGAATGATTAAGCAAGACGGTCTCCGCTGGGCTTGCCCCAGCGGAACCACGACTGACAGCTACCACGGCCCCTCCCACCCATATTCTTTTCCCCGCCGCCGCAGGCGGCGGAAGAAGAAAAGAGGGGGAGCGGCGGGTAGCTGGTCAGTCATCAGCCCGCTGGGACGAGCCCAGCGGTGCTTGTGCCTTGCGGTTAATCAAGTGCCATTCGGCTGAAGCCGGCTGAAATGAACGGGTTGGGCGTGGTCCACCCGTTGAAACGGGTGGCAGACGGGGAGTCGGCTGGAAGCCGACTGAAAAGGACCCTCGGCCGTCTGCTGGGGCTTGCGGCCGGGTGCACTTACCTCAGAGCGAGTTGAGATACTCCAGCAAATAACCACGTTCGCGGTCGCTGAGATGGTGAAAACGATTTCTCGCGCGCCGTGCCTGACCATCGTGCAGCAGAATCGCCTCTTCGACGGTTTCGGCCCGGCCGTCGTGCAGAAAGGCGGGTTGCTCTCGCAGGCCCCACAAGGGCGCCGTCCGCATCTCTCGGCCGGAAGCACTGCCCTGCTCGATGCCGTCCCCGAGCTCGCCCATATCGTGCAGCAGAAAATCGGAAAAGGGATGAAATACAACCCGGTCGAGAGCGTTGACCTCGCTCGGACCCGTCCGCAGGGTGGGAAGGTGGCATGACGCGCAGCCGATCCGCCTGAAGACTGCCGCGCCGGACCAGACCGTTCGTGTGATGCGTCCGCGCGGAGGCGGAGCCAGCAAGCTGACGAAGTCCGCGAAGGCCGCCACGTTGGCAGTGTCTTCGTCGTTCGGACTGGCCAGCGGGTTGAAGTCGAGCGCGTCACAGTCCCCCTGCGGGCAGTTCTCCTCAGACACATTGCGCCCGTCGGAGCTGGAGAACAGTCCCGGCACCGTGACACCGATTTCATCTTTGTAAGCCTCGGCGGAGAAATCGAACACCGTGGCGGCCTGGGCCTTCCAACCAAATCGGCCCACGGCGGGATCGCCGGTCCGCAGGTCGACCACCACGTTGGGCCGCCCCGCCGTCTCCGGCGAGAAGCGGGACTGCATCTTGGCGATAAACACCAAGGTGCTGTCGGGGACCGCGTCCACCAGTCCAAACCCAAACGTCGGCGTCGCGCGGCGGCGGGAAACAATCGTGGCTTGCTTGGGCACGACCTCGCCCACGAATTCATGACCTTCGACGACGCCGATCCCCTGGGTTTGGATCGTCGGACCGCCGAACTCCTCCAAGGGATCAAAGACTTCGCCGCGCAGGGCGCCGATCCGCGTAGACAGCACCTCGCTACCCCCGCCAACGGCGGGACCGTTGTGGCAACTGGCGCAGGAAACATCGTTGAACACGGGTCCCAGGCCGTCGCGGATCCCTTCTTCCTCCTGAAACGCCGCACGGCCGGCCAGAAACCGATCGAGCTCGTCGTCGGAGAGGCCCGGCAAGGGATCGCCAAAGTCGGTGTCGTCCCCCCGCCTTTCGAACGCCCCGCCCCCGCAAGCTTCCCGTTGCGTGAGGCCGGTTTCGGAATCGGTGGGCTCCTCTCGGAGGTGTGCCTTGGCCACCATAATGAAAACCGATAGAAGGCCAAGAGACAGCAGGGTGATCCAGCGGTGAATCGGGAATGGAGAACGTTTCATCTTGAGTCGTCGCTCCTGAAGGTAGAGAAAACCGTCCGATCGAGCACGGCGACAGCGCTCCGCGCCGTTGAGGGTCAGATTGCCAGGCAAAGTCGATCTTGATCCGGTTGGCCGTCGGCTAGCGTCCGCGTCCCTTGCCGAGAACCTGCGCAAAGAGCTGCGCCTGCGCAAAGAGCTGCCGGAGGGAATGCCCAGGGATGAATTAACACCAAAGCGGCTTGATAGTCTCGGTGGTTGTCTCCGTTGGAGACGGCCGGGTGGCGTCGTCGATGCGTGAGCCGGGTTCATGGCGGGGATCGCTCAGCCGGCTTCCAGCCGACTCCCAGTCTGCCACCAGCTTCGAGTTGATGGGACGGAAGACTCCAACACGGAAGGCTCCAACGTCGTGCAGCCGGCTTTCAACCGGGCTTCTCGACCTGGTTTCAACCCTCGCCGGGCGGTTGTCTAAAGACACGACGAGAAGTCCGGCTGAAGCCGGCTGAAATGGCGAGACTGGGCTGCGTGGTCCACCCGTTGAAACGGGTGGCAGACGGGGAGTCGGCTGCATGCCGACTGAAATAATTCTCGGCCGTTCTGCTGGGGCTTGCGCTTCGCTCCAGCCCCAGCCAACCGCCGAGTCTCAGCTTCCCTGGGGTGCTTCGCTAGCGATCTGGCGATACTGTTCGATCGCCTTCAGGAAGGTCTTGTTGGCCTCCTCCCGCTCGTGGGCGGCGATGCCGCGGCCGCGGACGCGCCAGAGCTGCTGGATGGTGCCGATGCACCACAGGGCGCTCTTGCGTGAGGCGCGAATCGGTTTGCCGGCGACGAGTACGCTCACCGGATTGGTGTGCATTTGCGGGAAGTGCCGCAGTGCCACCCAACTGCTCTTGTCGATCGCCACATCGAACGACAGGTCGTGGACCTTGTCGTCGGCCGGTACGTCCTGGGTGGCGACGGGGCTGCCGTTCACCACCACCTCCACGCGCCTGGTCTTGCCCCCCGGCACTTGGCCGCCGTTGGAGGTGCCCAGCGGCGTGTCGGCTGCGAAGGCCACTTTGGCCTTGAGCGTCACCTTGCCGCCTTGCTCGAGGGCGACCGTCCCGCCGGCCGGCTTGCCGTTGACGGTGAACTCCAGGGCATGGGCGTAGCCGTCCGACACATAGGAGCGACCCTTGGCCACGCCCTCGCACCAGGCAGCGAAGTCAATGCTCTCCGTCTTGCCCAACTGGACGTAGACGCGCCCCTGACCGACCCGGCTGCCGCTGATGCAGGGAAAATCGGTCTCGCCGCTGGCCTTGAGCGGGAAGCCGCAGTTCATGAGGTGATACCAGCAGTTCCACTCCGGCACGCGGGCGGTGTCCATGGCGCTGATGAAATCGCACAGCCCTTGGGCCGAGGTGACGCAAATCTCCTGGGCGCCGATGCCGTTCATCTCAGGGATCGCCAGGTTCGGCAGCCGATTGGCCACGCGGCGGATGCTGGCTTGCAATTCGGCCTCGATGAGGAAGCCGTCCCCGTTGGTGTCGATGGCCGCGAAATCCTCGGGCAGCAATCCCTTGGCCGCCTGGTCGGGCGAGAGCTTGCCGTCCTTGTTGGGGTCCAGCTCGGCCAGCAGGCGATTGGCGGCCGCCGCCGGGTTGATCTCCAGGCCGCTGGCCGAATGCGCGTAGCCGGTGTACGCCCCCTGGGCCTTGGCCCACTTCATGAGGGGCGTGGTCCAGGTGGGCCAGCCCTTGTTC
>JBGQHD010000466.1:0-4935 GCA_041497795.1 Planctomycetia bacterium | reverse complement strand
TCGAGCAAAGCTACTCGCTGGCAGGCGCCAAGAGCGGCGCAGCCTACATCCCGCGGTTTTGGGCCAAGCAGCACATCGACGAGCTGCTCAAAGAGGGGGACACGCACAAGGCAGAGATCGAGCGGCTCTCGATGCAGTATTACGTCGTCACCCCGTACACCAGCCTGATCGTGCTGGAGAACGACAAGATGTACGAAGAGTTCAAGGTCGAGCGCGGCCGCAAGGACCACTGGGCCTTATATCCCGCGCCGCCGGAAATTCCCATCGTCCGCGAGGAGATCGACTGGGCCCAGTGGCACGGGTGGGGCGGCAAGGGCGAAGACGCCAAGGTGCTGGCCAAAGCCAAGCCGCAGACGGTGCAAGACATCGTCGAGAGCGTGCAATTCCGCATCGACGCCCCCTTCTACTACACGCGGTCGCGGCCCGACGATTGCGCCGGGCGGTTCGCGCTGTATGACCTCGTCGATAGCAAGGGGAAGCCGACGCGGCTGTTGACGTATCTCTACCTGCTGGCCTCGGGCAGAGCAACGCGAGCCGCGACGTCAGCCGGCCAAAACGGCACGGATCAAGCGGACCAGGCCGGCGGGGCATCAGGCACGGGGGAGGCAGAGGGCACGGGCACGGGGGAGGCGGGGCGCGCGGCCCACGTGGAGTATTTCCTGATGCCGCCTGCCCTGCGCCGCGCCAAGGGCGAGACATTCGCGCCGATCCTGCTTCCAGATTTCGACTCGATGTCTCTCGTGCCGGCTGCCGCCAGCGCGCACCCGCGGCCGCAGTTACTTGGGGTGGATTTCCTCGAACAGAGCGACTCGGGAAAGGAGTTGCTGCTGCCCTCCATGACCGTAGCCGATCGCCGGCGGCCTTTCGAGCCGCGTGGCTGGCTGCCGGCGTTTGGCGCCAGGATCGCCCGGGGCGAATTGGACCGCAAGAAGCTGCTCGCCCCGGCGATGTTAGGCATCGACGGCGGTTTCTTCTACGATCCCGCCCCGCTCTCCCAGTTGCCGACCGAGCTGTTCCATTCTTATCGGCAGGCCTTGGGCACGCGCTGGACGCGGATCAACCGCGACATCCGCCAGTTCAACCGGCAATACAGCTATTGGGAATGGGAGGAGTACTGGGATGGTGATGCGGGCAGCCTCAACCTGGGCCTGCAAGACTCGGTGCTGTTCGACCGCGGCCTGCTGAGCGAGTCGAAGGAACTCAAAGACCGGCTTCCGCCCATGATGCGGCTCCTGAACGACATCGACGACTTCGAGCTGCCGCAGTTGCAGAGGCTTCCCGACGGTGAGCGCCAGATGGTTCCGATGTTCGAGAAGATGTACAAGAAGCGGGCTCCGGCTGCCCTGGCGTGGGTCTCGTACTTCGGCGAGACGATGAGGTCGCTGCCGGGCACGGCTTCGGTGTTGGCGGCCGATCACTTGGTGTCGCGCCGCGACGAGCTGAAGAAGGCGCAAGCCACGGCGGCATTGACCGACGCCCAGCGGCAAGAGCTGGCCGCCGAACTGGCTAGCATCGAGCAGGCATTGGGCGGCGTCGATGCGGCCGCCGCGCGGCTGGAAAGCTCGGCCCCGTTCTGGTCGCATCGCGGCTGGGACTATCGGCCGCAGCCGGCGACCGTCGAGCCGCCTACGGTCCAGGCTTACCAGGGCTACAACTGGTCCTACGATCTGACGAGCTACGTGCCGGGGCTGCACAGCACGTCGGCCGACGTGCTCAGCGAGGTCGTCGCCCAATACGGTCTGCGGCCGGCGGCGGGCAAGATCGCTGCCGAAGCCCGGCGGCGGATCGAGGCGGCCCGCTCAGCCATCCAGCCGGTCCGCATTCGCTACGGCAAGGAAGGCCCGGCCGTGCTGGCTGCGGCGGGCGATCGATTCGCCGTCACGCGGCGGACCGAGATGTACCTGGAAGAGCGAATGGTCTGCGACGGCCGCGACGTTCTCCACCTCTACGGGGAGCTCGGCTTGGCCGCTCGCCGGCCGGCCAGCGCGCTGCGGCTGGGATCGCTGCGGCAACTCGCCCCGCACTTCGTCGAGCCGGCCGACGAGCTGGCCCGCATGTTCGACGTCGAGCTAGGTGAGGCAACCGAAGCGGGCTTCACGCTCCGCCTGACGCCGATCTTGGGCCGCGACGAGGGCAAGGCCGGTGACGGCGCTAAGTCGGGCGACAAGCCATCCGAGCTGCGCCTGACGATGCACGTCCGCAGCGACGGCCTGGTGACGGAAAAGGCCTTGTTCGTCGATGGCAAGCCGACGGCCAAGCTCGTCTACGAGTACGGGAGCGGCCAAGCGGGCACGAAGCAGGCCGACGCCCACAAGCAGGCCGACGAGCAAGTGACCGCCCGCTGGTTCGACAAAGACAACAAGGAGCTGGCGAAGTTCGAGTTCACCGCCCAGCCGCTGGAGGCCGCCGCGAAAGCGTTCGATGTCACCTTGGCCGACTACGTCGTGTTCGACATGCCGCTGCGGAAGCCGTCGTACTACGCCGAGCAGTTGAAGGAGTTGGTTGAGAAGAAAGAAGCCCGGCTTCTCCAAGAAGCCGGGCTTCTGAAGCGGGCCGATCTGTTGCGTCACCAGGCGTTGGCGGCGATCCAGGAGCTGCAATGGCGCCGCTGGTACGGCTCGAACGAGGACGCCCAAAAGGCGCTCACCGCGGCGGCCAGGCTGATCGATGAAGCCGGCGGCCAGCGGAAGCTGGGCGACCTGACGCTGCTGGGCTCGACCGGCCTCTCGCCAGCCGATTTCGCCGCGAAGCTGCCGCGTGCCAAGCAGGGAAGCTCGCCCCAACAATCCGCTGTGGCTCGCTACTTCGAGAGTCGGCATGACGGCTGGGACGCGGCCGACAAGCTGGCACAAAAGCACCCCCTGAGTTTGATCGGCCACCTGGCGGCCTATCATGCGGCCGTGCACAACCCGGCCGATGCGGCCTTGTTCCAACGCCTCGTCAAGGGATACGGCGATTCCCCGCTGTTGCTCGCGGCGGCCTATCACTGTGCAACCTACGGCAACAGGAAGGATGTCTGGTATCCGCTGTACGACGATCCCCGCTGGCGCGGATTGGCGGTGCTCATGTCCGGCGGGCAGGCCGACACGCTCGATCGGTTGAAGCACGTGGATGCGGCGATCGCAGCCTGGTATCGCGAGGCGGCGGCTGACACCACGGGCTTGATCGACCTGCCCGTCACGCCGCAGATCGCCACCCGGCTCAGCGGCCAGAGCGGTTGGGAGGCGATTGTCGAGGATCAGTTCGCGCGGGCGAAGAAGGCCGAAGGCGTGGCGGCGCTGTTGCGATTCGCCGAGAACGCCAGCATGTGGGCTCGCAACGGGCTGGCCGAGCAGGCGCTGGCGCTGGCGAGGGAGCGGCTCAGTGTAGCCATCTCGCTCCGCGAGACGTCTCCGCTCGCGGAGCGAGCGGACCACACTAGCGCCAAGCTGGCCCTCGGTCAGGCGTATTGGGCCTGCGGCAAAACGAAGGAGGCGCTCCATCTGTACGACAGCGTGCTGGCCGACCTCAAGGCCAAGCAGCTTCCCGCCTCGGCGGCGCTGTTGGCCGCCACGGCGCGGCTGGCCGCCGCGGCAGGCGATCAGACGCGGGCCATCGACCTGGAGGAAGCGGCCCTGGCCATCGAGCACCAGCGGCTGCCGGAGATGATCAACTTGCAAGCCTACCGCCAGCGCTACCAGTGGCTGTGGGAGAAGCTGTCGGCAAAGGTCCATGAATCCGCCGGCAAGGACGCGGCAGCTCAAAGCAGCCCGGCTGCTGGGAGCAGCCGGGCTGAGGCGACCAACGCCTGGCTGGCCCGTGCCGAGCAGGCCTGGCGGCAATGGCACGAGGTGGACCACGACAACTCACAGATGATCCATCAGATGGCCACAGTGCAGCGGGCCGCCGGGCGCGAAGACCAGGCCTGGCTATACCTCTCCACGCTGATCGACGAGCGGCCTAAGGACGCCGGCAGCTACGCCAGCGTGGCCCAGTGGTACGCCGGCCGCAACGAGCTGAATCAAGCCGAGCAGTTCTACGCGAAAGCGTATCCCTGGGATGCGGCCAACCCGCAGTGGCTGATCGAGCGAGCGCAATTGCTCGACCGCCTGGAGCGCAAGGCCGAAGCCCGGCAACTCTATCAGCAGGTGGTGGACGGCAAATGGCCGCCGGGCCGACAGGGTTACGTCGAGCAGGCTAAGAAGGCGCTGAAGTAATTGTCACGTGGGCGAGTCTCTCCGAGACTCGCGCGCGTCTCGGAGAGACGCGGCCACGTGACGGTCTACCAACCCACGCAGCACGCTCGGTCGGACGAGCTTTCGTAGAGCGCCTGCGCCAGCGGCATTTTCGGCTGCGCGGCGCGGTCGTAGGCGACCTTGCCATCGACCAGCGCGTGCGTGACGTGCGTTGCGTGCTCGAAGGGGTCGCCGTCGTAGAGCACCAGGTCGGCGGTCTTGCCCGGCTCGAGGCTGCCGAAGCGGTCGTCGATGCCCAGGATTCGCGCGGCGTCGAGCGTCACGGCCCGCAGCGCCCCGTCGAAGCCCGAGCCGTGCACGGCGGCGATCGCCGCTTCGTGCCGCACGACGCGGGTCTTGGGGACGTAGCTCTCCCAGCCGGAGCAGATGGCGGCGCGGATGCCGGCGTCGGTCAGGGCCGCGTGGTTGCCCAGGAAACTGTGATACGTCTCCAGCTCGCCCACCCGCTGCATCGTGGGATGGACGATGACCGGCACGCCAGCGGCCTTGAGCTGGTCGGCGATCAGATAGCCGTCGGCAGCCAAGGCCACGACGCCGTTGAGGCCGTACTCGCTGGTCAGCCGCAGGGCCGTTTGGATGTCGTCGGCGCGCTGGGCGGTGAACACTGCGGCGGCCTTCTTCGAGAGGACCAGCGATAGGGCCTCTTGCTTGAGATTGCGGTCGGCGGCGGCTTTGTCGCCGCCGGCTTTGTCCGCGGCGG
>JBGQHD010000465.1:0-4941 GCA_041497795.1 Planctomycetia bacterium | reverse complement strand
GGCTGGGCATCACAAGCGAAAAGTGCCGCCGAAAAAGGGCCACGTAACGAATCGTGTTCGATCGCGTCAATTCCTTTCGATCTTCACACGACCGCAAGTATCGAACAAACTCCCCGGCGACCTGCCACAAGAGAACGGTGTCACCCGACGGGGAATGTAACTGACGGAGAAGGTCTCTCGCCTTGTCTCTCTTGACAGGATCATGCCGGTCAAGCGAGTAGACCAGCACATTCGTATCAACGGCGTTCATGGAGCTGATCGCGCGTCGGCCGCACGCCGCCAGAGTCGATGGTCGTCAACTCCCACAGTTGCTCTAGTGCATCCCAGGAGAGATCCTCGCTATCGCCCACTGCGTCGAGCTGCTCAACGGTGAGTCGCACGCGGGCCTGAGCAGGCAAGGGCAACGGAGCATCCGGAATAAGGACGCCCTTATCGAAAGTAGCCAGTACGACCTGTGACATCGGTAGCGCCTCGAGTGTGGTCTATGCCACAATTCTAGACGTCCGCACAAGTCGGCGAAAGACGCAACCACGAGCCACGATACCGCCGCTGCGGCGTTTGTCACCCTGAGCGCAGCGAAAAGTCTCAAGCGGCGCCGCGAGAGATTCTTCGCTGCGCTCATCAGTTCGTCCCATCCGGCTGCGGCGTGGGCTCGGCCTCCTGCCGGGTGAGATAGGCTTCCATCACGTCCAGCCGTCGGGCCAGGAGCATGATCTCCGTCTCGGCCTTGAGGTTCACCTGGTAATCCAGCTCGGTTCGCAGCCGATCTTTCTCCGACTGACGGTTCTGACTGACCATCACGAAGATGGACAGGAAGATGGCCTCCAGGCTGACGACCATCGTCAGCAGACCGAAGGGGAACGGATCGAAGGCCCAGTGCGCCGGCAACAGCCCCGCGCCGCTCAGCAGATTGGCCGCGATCCAGCCGGTAAACCAAATCACGTGCAGCAGCGTGAAGGCCTGGCCCGCCGCCACGCTGCTGATGATGTCGCTGGTCCGCTGCCAGGGCGTGATGCGGGTGCGCTCGAAGGCTACGTTGGGGTTCTTGATGCCGCGCAGGGCTTCGTTGCTGGCCCGCAGGCGCTGGCCCATGACGACCAGAATTTCCAGGGCCACGCTGGGCCGCTGGCTCAGGAAAGCGTGGAAGTCGCGCTGGCTGAGCACGTAGAGTTCCGTGGGCTGGGTCGCCCGCACGGTGGCCGTTCTCGGTCCGCCATCGAGCAGGCTGATCTCGCCAAAAAAGCCGCCGCGCCCAAGTTGACCGAGGACCACGTCGTCGCCTGTGTCACTGGGCGCGGAAATGGCCACCTGGCCCTGGCTCACCAGATAGAAGCTGTCCCCCTTGTCGCCCAACCAAAAGATGGTTTGATTCGCCTCGAACTGTTCGACCCGCATCGAGGCGAACAGGGCCTGCTGCTCGTCTTCCGCCAGTCGGCTGAAGAGCGGAATGTGCGACAGGGGGCCGAGCGATACCGGCGGGTGGGTCGTGCCGGCTTTTGATCCGGCGCCGTGTGGGGGGAGAGTCGCCATAGTTCTTATGATACCGACGGCGCCGCAGACTTGTCGCCAAGAGTCTGCCGACGGAGCCAGCCATGTTGCGTGCGTGCTCGTGCGTTGCCGCTGCCGTTGCCGCTGCGCGCTCGTGTAACACGCCTGCGTTCATGATACGTAAGACTGTATGCTGGCAGACCGCATCCCGGCAGGCTGCCGCGAAGACTGCTTTTCCGGCGCGTGGCAGCCCTCACGGATTATGATACCTCACTGTTCCAAGGGGTGGACCATGAAGGCGGTTCGTCATTTGCCGGCGGCCGGGGCAGCGCTGGCCCTGTGGGGATTGTGGTCGGCGGCAGCGCCTGCTCTTTGTCGCGGCGACGATTGGCCGCAGTGGCGCGGGGCCAATCGCGACGGCGTGTGGCGCGAGACCCACATTCTGGATTCCATTCCCGCCAGCGGGCTGAAACTGCGCTGGAGAGCACGGATCGGCACCGGCTACTCCGGACCAGTGGTGGCTCAGGGACGCGTCTTCGTCACCGATCGCCAGGTTCGCGCGGGCGGGGAACCGCCCGAGGTGGAGCGAGTCGCGTGCTTCGAGGAAGCGACGGGCAAGCCGCTGTGGGTGCATGCTTACCCCTGCGATTACCACAACATGGAGTACGGCAACGGCCCGCGGGCATCGCCCACGGTCCACGAGGGCAAGGTCTACACGTTGGGCACCAAGGGACATCTCTTCTGTCTGGATGCGGCCAAGGGCGAAGTGCTGTGGAAGAAGGACCTGGTGAAAGAGCACAAAGCCCGCGTGCCCCGCTATGGGGCCAGCGCGGCGCCGCTGGTCGAAGGCGACCTGGTGATCGTGTGCGTCGGCGGCGAGCCCGAGGCGAGCGTGATGGCCTTCGACCGGCACACCGGCCGCGAGGTCTGGAAGGCGCTCCGCGATCGGCCGGCCTATAGCGCGCCGATCGTCATCAGCGCGGGCGGCTGCCGGCAAGCGATTGTGTGGACCGCGGATGCCGTCAATTCGCTGGACCCGGCGACCGGCAAGGTGCATTGGAGCGTGCCCTACAAGGCGACCTTTGACGAGGCCCAGGTGGTGGCCTCGCCGGTGCTGCACAACGATTTGCTGCTGTGCTTGGACGCATGGAACCGGGGTTCGCTGATGCTCAAGCTGGATGCGGGCAAGCCGGCCGCCACGGTGCTGTGGAAGACGCGGAGCCGGCCGACGACGATGTTCTCGACGCCGCTCTTCCTCGATGACCGCCATTTCTGCGGGATCGACACCGACGGCAGCTTGTATTGTGCGGATGCGACCTCGGGGGCCGAAGTCTGGAGGACCAGCGAGCCGACCGGCGGAAAGCTGGGCAACGCCCACCTGACTCCCAACGGCGACCGGGTCTTCCTCTTCAATCAGCAAGGCCATCTCGTGCTGGCGCGGCTGACGCCCAAGGGCTACGAGGAACGCGGCCGGTGCCTGCTGGTGGAGCCAACGGCGGGCTACCGGGCACAAGGCCCCGTGGCCTGGGCCCACCCGGCCTACGCGAATCAGTGCGTCTTGGCCCGCAACGATCGGGAATTGGTGAGTGTCTCGCTGGCCGCGGCATCGGTTGTGGGCGCCCCAGCCACGCCGCCCGCGCCCAAGGCACGGCTGCTGACCGAGTTCGCCGGCAGGAACGCGGCCCTGACGCTGAGCTTCTCTCCCGACGGCAAGGCGTTGGCCCTCGGCACGTGGCAGGGGGCCGTGAAGGTGCTGGACCTCTCCACCGGCAAGGAACTTCCCGCGCCGGCCAGGCACAAGGACTGGGTCTGCTCCGTCGCGTTTTCGCCGGACGGTAAGCTCCTGGTGTCTGCGGGCGGGAGCGAGTTTGCGCCCGCGAGAAACGGGAACAAGACGAGTGGCGAGGTGAAGTTGTGGGACGTGGCCGCGGCGGCCGAGCGCGGCCCGCTGACGGGGCACGCGGACAAGGTGATGTCGGCGGCCTTTTCGCCCGACGGCGCGATGCTGGCGACCGGCAGCGCCGATCGGACGATCCGGCTCTGGGACGTGGCGAACCGGAAGTAGCGGGCCGTGCTCAAAGGGCACACGGACGCCGTCTGGTCGGTGGCGTTTCTGCCGGACGGCAAGACCCTGGCCTCGGCAAGCTGGGACAAGACCGTGAAGCTGTGGGACGCAGCGACCGGCGACGAGCGCGCCACGCTCTCAGGGCACGAGGAGGAAATCCTCTCGCTGGCGATCTCCCGCGACGGCAAGACGCTGGCCACCGGCAGCGCGGACTGGACGGTGCGATTATGGGACCTGCCGACAGGGCGGCAGCGAGCCGTGCTCAAGGGGCATCAAGGCGCGGTCTACTGCGTGGCGTTCTCCGCCGATGGCAAGACGTTGGCCACCGGCAGCGGCGACGAAACCGTGAAGCTGTGGGACGTGGCGACCGGAACCGAGCGGACAACGCTAAGGGGACATCGCAGCGGCGTCACGGCGATCGCCTTTGCGCCAAGTTCGCCTTCGTCCGGGGATCGGACACTGGCCAGCGCGGGGATGGACGACGCGGTGCGATTATGGGAGCTGGGGCTGCGAGAAGCCAAGCCGAAAACCAGCGAGTGACGCGACACTTGTCACCCCGCACCGAAAGCCGGCGAACGGGGCGCGGTGTCGGGCGGCTGCCGCTACTACTTCGCGACAGGCGCCACAATGACGAGGACGGTCGTCTCGCTGATGACCGGCCGCCGTGGACCTTGCTCGGCGGTGGCGCGCAGGCGGACGGACTGTTCACCGTGGAGGCGGGGGGAATCGGCGAGCCGGACGATCACTTCCCCGCTCGTCTGGCCGGCGGCGAGCGTGAGCGGCGCGGCGGTGATGAGGCCCGACTGCTCGTCGCTGGGGATCAGCTCGACTCGCACGCCCTCGCGGAAGTCCGGCGCGCGGGACAGGCTGATCGGGATCTTGACTTCGCTGCCCGGCCGCGCGGTCGGCTCGCCGGCGGCGTGCGCCAGCTTCAAGAGAGCCCCTTCCGGCAAGATGCCGATCCGCAGCTCCATCTTGTGGACCAGCGTGCGGACGTTGCCGCGCGGGTCGGGCACCTTGACCACGCCGTTGAGGATCATGCGGCTGGTCTTGGTGGTCTCCATCCATTCGGGCACGAAGATCGGGTATTCGACCCGCGTGGTGCCCGTCGGGACGGGCATGTCGTCGCTCGCCAGCCCTTGCCGGTGCCGCTGTTGCTTGGCGGTCATCTCCAGCACGACCTCGCCTTGGAAGCCTTCCAGACGCTCGATGAGCACCGGCGCCAGGAAGGTGCTGCCGCGGTGCACCTTGCGGACGTCGTCGAGCCCCTCGGGCGTGAGCTTGCAGCGCGGCTTCATGACGGTCGCCAAGAGCACCGTGCCCTGGCGGCGAGCCCCTTGGCCGGTGAGCGTCGCCGCGGCGGTCACCGAGCACAGCGAGGCATTAGC
>JBGQHD010000464.1:0-4945 GCA_041497795.1 Planctomycetia bacterium | reverse complement strand
TCGCTGGTCGGCTTGGGCGCGCTGTTCGTGCTGGGCATGCCGCTCATCTTCGCCTGGGCCGTGATGACCGGGCCCTTGAGTTGGTTCTTGGGCTTTCTCGGCGTGGCGGGTATCGGCGGAGGCGTGGCGCTGAAGCTCTGGCGCGACAAGCACGGCAAGCGCCGGGTCGAAACCACCGCCGGCGAAGTCGAGTCGCTCCAGCAGCAAATCGACGAAGCCAAGGAGCAGCGGAGGCAGTTGGACCAGCAGCTCGGCATCGCCCCCAGCAAGTCGGCGGAGAAGCTCCGCGAAGCCGAGAAGCAGCTTATGGAATGGGAAAAGCTCGCGCCGATCGATCACGAAGCCCAGTCTGCCCAGGCCGACGCCGCCGATGCGCGGGCGCAAGCCGATCAAGCCGCCGCCGCTCACCAAGAGGCCGAAGAGGCTTGGAACGCGGCCCTGCGCCAGCTTGGCCTGGCCGAGGGCCTGACCTATCAGCAGGTGTGCGACCATTGCCGCCTGAAGGAAGAACGAGTGGCCCCCGTAAGCGTGAACCAGCTCGCCGACCTGCGGCAGCAACTGCAAGCCCGCGAGCGCGACCTGCAAGAAGCCCGGCGCGGCCAGCAAGAGTTCGCCCTCCGCGTGCAGCGGGTCTTTCAGGAGCTGGGGCTGCCGGTGCCCGGCGGCCTGGCGGCGGCCAAACTCCAGGAGGTTCGCCAGGAGATCCTGCGGCAGGACGAGAACTTCCGCCGCCGCCAGGAGCTGATGACTCAACTGCGACGGCTGCGGCGGCGCGTCGTGCGGCTGTGCCTGCAAGGCAAACGCTGGGCCCGCCGCCGGCGCTGGCTGCTGCGGCAGGCCGACGTCACGAGCGAGGTGGAGTTCTACCGCCGTCTCCAGGCCTTCGCCCGGCACGACGAGCTGCGCACACGCTTAACCGAACTGGACCGCGAGATCACGTCGCGGCTGTGCGGCACGGCCACCGTGGAGGAAGTCACCGCGGCCTTGCAGCAAACGCCGGCCGACCGGCTGGGCGAGACGCGGCACACCTTCCGCGCGCAGTTCCACGCCGCCCAGCAGCAGCTCGCCGACTTGCGGCAGCGCCAGGGCGAGTTCGACGCCGAGCTGAAGCGGCTGGCCAAGGACAGCTCGCCGGCAGAGAAGCGGCTGGAGCTGGGGGCCGTCGAAGAGCAGCTCCGCCAGGCCACCGAGCAGTGGCAGGTGCTGGCCGCGGGCAGCTTGTTCCTCGACAAAGTCCGCCACGTCTACGAGCGCGAGCGCCAGCCGGAAGCGCTGCGCGAGTCGTCTCGCTACCTGGCCGCCATGACCGCTCAGAAATACCCCCGCGTCTGGACGCCGCTGGACGAAGACGCGCTGCGGATCGACACGTCCGATGGCGAGACCCTGGGCGTGGACGTGCTCAGCACCGGCGCGCGGGAGCAACTGTTCCTCTGCTTGCGGCTGGCGCTCGCCAGGTCCTACGCGCGGCGCGGCGTCGAGCTGCCGCTGGTGCTGGACGACGTGCTGGTGAACTTCGACACACGGCGATCGCTGGCCGCCGCCCGCTTGCTGCACGACTACGCGGCCGAAGGCCAGCAGGTGCTGCTGTTCACGTGCCACGAGCACGTCGCGCAGATGTTCCGGGCCCTCGATGTGGCCGTGCAGATATTGCCCGAGATCGGCGCCGAGACGTGGCCGGCATTGCCGGAACCAAAGCCAATGCCTGCCACGCCCTCACGCAAGCCGCTGTTGCCGGCGGCACATGCAGCAGCGTCGCCCGTTCAGCCGGTGGAGACGACGAAAGACGCCTGGGCGGCGTAAGGTTTCGCGGGAACCAGTCCGGGAGTAGAATGCTGGCATGACGGCAAAGACCACTGTGGGTGTTCTGGACCGCGTGCTCGACCCGGTCGGTCGCTGCCTTAACGAAGAGGCGGCTCGCCGCCTGGTGTCACTGCGTGCGGACGCTCAATGGCAGCGTCGCGTCGATGAGCTGGCGGAGAAGTGCAACGAAGGCGCACTCGATCCCGAAAAACGCGCCGAATATGAGCTCTATGTCGCCGCAAGCTCGGTGATTGCAATTCTCCAGGCGAAAGCCCGGCTGAGGCTCGCTCAGTCGGACTCTGTGTGATGCGCACTGCGATCAAGTCGCTGGTGCACGCTCTCGGCGGCAGCCGTGCGCTAACTTAGACGGCCGGAAGGAGAACCATCCCGTCCGCGGCACGAGTGGCGCGCCCAGAGCAGGAGCCGATGGGGTGCCATGTGCCACACTGCCCATCTTGCCCATCGCCGGATTCGCATCCTAGAATGGGCTCTCTCCCGTGCCTGCCGTTCATTCTTACTCTCTCAGCGAGCAAGGCCATGCACGAAGCTGAACGTATGCCGCCGCAAGCCAAGTCGGTGCCTTGGATGGTGATCTGCATCATCTTAGTGGGCGTCGCCGTGGTTGCTGCCGTGGCCGGCGGCACGTTTTGGTACCTGGTGCACCTCCAAATGCAACGCCTTACCGCGGAGTTGGATGAGGCTTGGCCGAACATGGACGCAGCCCAGCAGGACGCGCTGATCGAGGACTTCGCGAAACAATTGAGCGTTTTTCGCGATAGCCCTTCCCGTTCGACAGAGACCAAGAGCGTAAGGCCGCCGACGAAGGGCGAAGTTGCCGCCTACCTCGATGGCAAGACGCTGCCGCTGCCCGAAGGCGACACGCTCCGCGTCGACCAGGGCGAAAAGTCCAACAGGTCATGCGTGATGACCGAAGCCGGCGTCGAAGCGGTGGAGTGGGGGAACGACCACCGTCTCGATGACCAGCGCTGGTCCACCTTCATCGTCTTCGTCTATAACACCGGCGACGCTTACTATGCCGTGGACGCCGACCTTTTGCATCAGCAAGGGGGAGGCGTCTACGGCGTCACCCTGAAGAAGGTGGCCAGGCAGTAACGCCGTGCCGACATGCCCTGACGAATGGGAGGGTGTGGAGTGCAGGGGCAGTCGGAAAATCGCGCGGCAGCCTCGACGCGCCGCCGGCGTTGCCGGAACCCAAGGCGATGCCTGTCATGCCATCGCGAAAACACGCCCTTACGTGGTGCCCCTAGGCGCCGCTGGCCAGCCGCTCTGCCGTGGCCGCGAATATGTTGTACATCACGTCGAAGTATTCCTTCGCCTCGTCCAGCGGCATCACCAGCGGCGGGCTGACGCGGATCACCTTGCCGGCCAGCGGGCCGAGCAGGTGGATCGCACGGCGGTTCTCGTCGCCCAGGTAGCAGGCTTTCACGCAGGCATTGGCCACGTCGGCCGCCGAGTGATGGCCGACGGCGGCGCACTCCACGCCCCAGACCATGCCCTCGCCGCGCACGTTGGCGACGAGTGGCAGCTCGGTCAACCGAGTCAGGCCGGCCTCGATGACCTGCGAGAGCTGCGCGGCGTGGCCGAGCACGTCGGTCGCCGCGAACTCATCGAGCGTGGCCAAAACGGCGGCCGAGGAGAGAGGGTTCGCGCTCCAGGTGTCGGACCCTTCGCCGTAGTGCATGGCCGCGAACAGGTCAGCCCGGCCGACGGCAGCGCTCACCGGCACGCCGTTGCCCAGCCCCTTGCCCAGGACGACGATGTCCGGCTCGATGCCGTAATCGACGAAGGCGAACAGCGCGCCGGTACGGCCGAAGTTGGCCTGCACCTCGTCGAGGATGAAGACCACGTCGTTCTCGCGGCAGAACCGCTGGAGCAGTTGCAGGTATTCCTTCTGCGGATGGTATGAGCCGCCGCCGCCCAGGTACGGCTCGGTGATCAGGCAGCAGATGCGGCTGCCCAGCTCCTCCTTCAGCGAGACCAGCTCGGCTTCGTACTTCGCCAGATCGATCGGCTGCCGCCGCGCGGCCAGATTGCGGCACTCGTCCAGCGGAAAGCTGATGAACCGCACGCGCGGGTCGCGCTCTTTGTCGGTCTCGCAGCCGGTGACGGCCCCGGCGAGCCCCTTCTTGCCGTGAAAGCCGCCGCGGGTGGCGAGGATGATGTCGTAGGACGGATTTTCAATCCGTCCGTCTCCGTGGCACGGACTTCCAGTCCGTGCGCTCTTTTCGGACGCATTGGAAATCCGTCCTACCGCCGAGCGATCCAGCGCCGCCCAGAGGGCCTTCTGAATGGCCTCGCTGCCGCTGGCGGCCCACATCACTTGCTCGCAGCGCCGCCCGCCCGACTGGCCTTGCATCAGCGCGATCAGCCGCTCGCTGGCCTCGACCTCCAGCTCCGTCGCGGCGTTGTAGGCCGTCAGCGGCACGGCTTGAATGAACTCGCCATCGGGCACGCTGCCGACGCCGGCGATGCCCAGGTACTCGACCACCCGCTTCCACCACCGGGCCGGATTGTGGCCCAGGTTGGCCACCAGCACGCCGGAGCTGAAATCGGCCAGCATCCGCCCCTCGGGCGTCCAGTGATAACAGCCGGCGCTGCGAGAGATGACGGCCAGGCTCGGCGTGTAGGTGCGCAGGCACTTCGGCTCGACCTCCGCCAACCGGCGGCGATAGTCGTTCGATTGCTCCTCGCCGCGGTGCTGGGGATGGGAAGCAGGCGGCGCCGCCGCGGGCTTTTCGGGCTTGGTAAGGGTCTTGATCATTGGTGCGAAAACAATACCTGTAACGGTTCATCCAATCAACTTGGCCCCCGCCGAGCTTGCTCGGTGGAGCCATGATTCTGCACTACACGCAGGTCATCCACAATTCTCGCCCCCATTGAGCTTGCTCAGTGGAGCGCATGATTGGAGAACGAGGCCTCAACGCTCAATCATCGGCTCCGCCGAGCACGCTCGGTGGGGGCCATAGTTTCTCCTTCGTCGCTGAGTAGTGCAGAATCAGCGCTCTACCGAGCAAGCTCATTGGTATCTACACAATTAGTCGAGTCGGAGGATCGGAAACGGGAGCGGAACCTTGCTCACGAGCTGTTTGAGATCGTTCAGATGATGATGGTCGAGGTACTCAAG
>JBGQHD010000463.1:0-4959 GCA_041497795.1 Planctomycetia bacterium | reverse complement strand
GTTCGTCGGCCAGGCGGAGGTCACGTCGCGCTGGCCGGAGGGGTACGGCAGCATGACCGTGCTGCAGGCGGAGCGGCTGAAGCGGTAGGCTGGGCACTGCCCACCAAAACCGCGCGGATATTGCACCCACTTGCAGGGCACGCTGAACGGCCGAACCCCCGCCGTTTTTGGTGGGCGGTGCCCACCCTACTTGTCGCTACTTCTCGCGCTTGAGGTCCGAAACCTCGCGCTTCAGGGCGGCGTTTTCCTTCTGCACCTTTTCCATCTCGCGCGTCAATCGCTCGTTGGACTGCTGTTGCAGCTCCAGCAGCTTGTAGACGCGATTGATCTGCGCCTCGAGCAGGCCGACCGGGTCGCGCGGCACGCGGGCCGGCGGCTTCGTGCCGTCGGCGGCGTAGGGGACGATCTCGTACTCCCTCTTGTCGTTGAACCGGCCGCGCAGGCCGCCGGGCCGCTGGTCCTGAATCTCGCCGCGGGCCAGGGTCAGGCCGACGGTCCGCACCTCGCTGCCTTGCTGGATGGTGAAGTTCATTCGCTCGCCCGGCTGGTGCTTGACCACCTCGCCGACCACGTGGTAGACGCTGCGCACCTTCTGTCCTTCGACGGCGAGGACCTGGTCCCCCTTGCGGATGCCGGCTTTCTCGGCCGGGCCGCCGGCGGTGACGGCCTCGACCTCCACGCTGTCTTCCCCCTTGCCTGCGAGCTTCAGCCCCAGCACGGGCCGCTGCGGGCGCAGCGTTTTCACTTCCCCTTTCGTGTACGCCTCATGGACCCGCTTGACGTGCCGCATCGGCACGGCATAAGTCCAACCCTCGCCTTGCAGCGAATGGACGGCGATGAGGCCGATCAATCGCCCCTCGCCATCGACCATCGCCGCACCGGGCGAGGTCTGCGTGGTCCGCACGTCGCACTGCAAGAGGGGCGGCAACTCGGCGGCGCTGGCGTCGCGGGTGCTGAACTTGCGGTCCACGGCCCCCAGAATGCCCCGCGACAGCACCGGCTTCTCGATGCCCGCCGCCGCGGCCGTGTACAGCGTGCTGCCGGCGTCGGGCAGCTCGTCGGCCAGCGTCAGGCCCGACAAATCTTTCTGGGGAATCTCCAAGACGATCAGCCCGGAGTACAGGTCCCTCACGCGCAGCTCGCCGTCGGCCTGCGAGCCGTCGGGGAGAGTCAGCCGATAGCGCCAGGTTTCCGGGGCGCTGCTGAAGGTGGCGACGAGGCCGCCGCCGAGCGAGACGCCGGAGAAGACGGTGACGTCGGCGGTCTTGCCCGGCTCGGAGGCGCGGACGGTGACCGTGGCCGCGGCCAGCTTCTTGGCGACCGCCACGCCTTCGTTCTCCGCCAGGGCGGGCGCGGCCAGCCACAGGGCGAGCAGGCCAGGAACGAGCAGGCCGTGGACGAGCAGGGGGACGAGAGTCCATCGCAGTGTCATGGCTTTCCGCCTCCACGACAGTCAATTCGGAAGACGCTGAATCGAACGACGTTGTTTTGACGAAGGCAATCGGGCGGACATTATCGGTCGGCGATCGCGGGCACGCGCTCACAGATCGGCGATCACAGATCAGCGATGACCACGGCCGAGCCGCCGTGGGGAATCGCGTCCGCCAGGATTTCCTTCTCTTCACCGGAGAACTGCCGCATGGCCTCCGTGGAAATAAAGACCGGCTGCGCTGCAATCGGCACAGTGTTTGGCACAGTGTTTGGCACAGTGTTTGGCACAGTGTTTGGCACAGTGTTTGGCACAGTGCCCCCCATATCGTCGCCCCCCATGTCGTCCGGGCCGCGCTTCGCGCCGTCGCCCAGCTCGACCACGGATCGGGGGGCGGTCGCCAGGGAGGGAGCGGCCTGTCTTCCATCGGCAGCCGTGCCGAACATGCCCCGCCAGATCGACTGGCCGGAAATAGCCAGCGCGAGCCCGCCCAGGATGCACACCGCCGCCGCGACGCGAGACATAGTCCCCACCCGCCAAGTGCCCGTCCAGAAGCGGCGGCGCGGCATGATGCATGCAACTTGTGTATCGGCAACAGGGCCGCGGAGTTCGTCACCCGTCAGCACGCGGGCCGGATAGAGGCCGGTCAGCCGATCGGCATCGCTGCCCAGTTGCAGGGCCAATTCGGCCAGCCCGTCCGGCAGATCGGCCACGTCCAGGTGATCGTTCGTTCGCATTTCGCTGTGCAGTGTTTCGCCGTGCAGTGTTTCTTCGTTCAGTTCATACCGCATGGGTCAAATCCTCCCAGGCGTGTGGAGGAATCTGTCCCGCTTCGTGTTCGGCTTGGCCGCCCAGCATGCCGCGCAGGCTGGCCAGACCGTGGAAGATTCGCGACTTCACCGTGCCGACCGGGCATTTCATCACTTCCGCGATCTCGTCGTATTGCAGGTGCGAGGCGAACCGCAGCACCAGGGCCTCCCGCTGACCGTCGGGCAGCTTGGCCACCTCGGACCACAGGCTCTTCTTCCACTCGGCGACTTCGATCGCCGTCTCGGCGGCCGGCGTGGTGCGCTCGGCCGGCTCGTTGCCCCACAGCACTCGCAGCTTCCGCTTCTTGAGGCCGGCCCGGCGACGGTGGCGGCGGTCGAGGTTCAGCAGAATGCCGTACAAAAACGTGTACAAACTGCTGCGGCCTTCGAACATCCGTCCGGCTTGGCTAGCGAGGATCAGGAACGTTTCCTGAGCCAAATCGTCCGCGTCCCAAGGGTTGCCGGTCAGCATCAGCGCCGCGCGGTGAATGCGGGCGAAATACTGGAGGCTGACCTGGTCGATGTCCAAATTTTCGGTGCGAGCGGGCGGCGGTTTGGCGGCATCGATCCGCAGGGTGTTCCCTTTGGCGACGTCATCCGTCGGCTTCAGGCGCACGCTGACGGTGGCCCGCCGTTTGGGTGGCGAGGGAGGAGCAGCCGCCGTCTTGGGCGCTCGTCGCTGGAATACCAACGTGGCTCTCCCGAGCGTTTCCGTGGCCCGGCTGGGCCGTGTCAGTCCTACCTACCTACCTACTCTCTGCTTCGCGCCGCCTATTGTAGCTGCCTGACACACCAATTCCCAACGGGACAAGGGTTTCCCGCCTGGGAGTTAGTGCCACGAGCGAGAGCAAAAGTTCCTGTCGGGCGACGCACCCCTCCCGTGGGGGAGTAGGGCGGACACTCTTGTCCGCTGTGCCCACCAAATCCGCCCGGAGCAAGCGGCGCAAACTCGGTAGCCGCACGCTGTGGCCATCTCGCGCATTTGGTGGGCACAGCCCACCCTACAGGCTCACCCTACGGGCGGAACACCAACTGCTTGTCGCTCCACTTGAGCGTCTTGGCCACCGCCAACGGGTAGGACCACGCGGCGGCATCTTGGTAAACGCGGACTTGCGACCGCTCCGCCGCTAGGGCCAAAGCCTGTGGCATGTCGAGGAAGCGCTGCACGTTGAGGAAGTCGGGGCCGTCCCGGTGCGTCTTGGGCAGGCCGTGCAGATCGATGCGCTTGACGTCCGGCGTGAACAACGAGGCGTAGAGCGCGATGCCGGACATCTGCCGCTCGCCTTGCAGCCACAGCGGCGTGGTCTTGAAGCCCTCCACGCCGCGCAGGGCCTCGGCAGCCCGTCGCACGTCGAAGACTCGCATGCCGTCGAGCGTCTGGCCTAGCAGCATGAAGCGGCGGCGGATTTGGGTGTCCTTCCGCTCGCTGGGGTTCCTCCAGGCCGTCGGCCCATTCCCGCGCGCGGCCACATAAGCCATGGCCCACTTGGAGTTTTTGAACATCTTCTGGGCCGATTCCCAGGCCTTGACGGAGGCGATCGGTGTATCCGATACGCTCGCCGCGTCCTTCAGCTCGTCGGCGAACGTGCCGCGATACGTGGCCAGGAAGTCGTTCCAGCCCCGCTCGTCCAGCGCGTTGAGGACGACGAGGTCGAAGTCCTTCAGCCCCTCGCGATGAGCCACGTAGAGCCGCAGCCGGAACGGCTCTTGGCTCGTGAAGTCGTAGGCACTCAGTTGCACTCCGTCGTGGGCGGCGGTGAACGCCGGTTTCAGGTCTAGCTTGCCCGGTTGGCTCGGCCAGCCGCGGAAGACCTTTTCCCTCAGCGCCGTCAGCATGGCCTCGCGCTGGCTGACCCACTGCTGAGCGTCGGCCGGCACGGGCACGATCGCCTGCGGGACGAACGTCTCGTGGATGGTCGTGTTCCGCTGGTCGCTGGGCAGCTCCTTGAAGACCTTCAGCTCGCCGGGCTCGAAGAACTTCGTGGCCGCCATCTCGATCTGCGGGTCTTCGTTCTTCAGGAACCGGTTGAACCAGTGGAACGCGGCGATCTGCAGCTCTTGCGTGTCCTTGTGCGGGCCTTCGGAGATTTGCAGGCCCAGGTTGCCGTCCTTGCCGTACAGGTGATAGATGTCGCGCACCTTGCCGTGCAGCCGGGCGACGCCGCTGAGGGGGAAGATCGTGTCCTTGTCGCTGTTGGTGATCAGCAGCGGCCGCGGGGCCACCAGCGCCGCCACCTGGGCATAATCCCAGCGGTAGGTGTTGACGGTGTACATGCAGTCGCAATGCCCTTCCACACAGCCATCGACCACGTGGTTCTCCAGGTCAGTGATGCCGGCGACGGGCACGGCGGCTTTGATCCGCTCGTCGATGGCGGCGATCCACCAACTGTACGCCCCGCCGCCGGAGCGGCCGGTGACGCCGAACCGCGAGGCATCGACCTCCGGGCGCGTCTCCAGGTAATCCAGCGCTCGTACGCAGTTCCAGGCCTCGACGCCGGCCGGAGTGTAGCCGCGGCTGTTCCACCACCACATCTGGTCGAAATCCGGCCCGGCCGTTCCTTTCGCGCCAGCGCCTGGTTTGCGGACACCGTACGTGCCGTGGTGGATGCCCTCGATCTCGCCAAGCTGGAGCGTGTCGATCAGCAGGCAGGCGTAGCCATTGCGGGCGAACCAGGCCCCGTGGTGCTGGTAGTGCACCTTGTTGCCGTAGCTGACGCCGTC
>JBGQHD010000462.1:0-4970 GCA_041497795.1 Planctomycetia bacterium | reverse complement strand
TGGGCAACTCGCTCTGCGAGTTGGAGTCAGTGAGTTCGCGTCCATCTCGCAAAGCCGCGGACTGGGGACTCCAACTCGCAGAGCGAGTTGGCCACACTACTTGGCCGCACTTAGGTCCTTCGAATAGTGGACATACTCGCCATCCCGAAGGCAAGCACGACGAGGGTTGTCTGCAACGTACTTCCGCAGATGCTCGAACTGCTCGGCGCTACGAAGCAAGTGGTCGAAGTCGTCCACCTGCCAGAAGCGTCCCCTGCGCCGCAGCGCCCGGTTGAGCTGCGTGGCCGTGTAATGCTTCCACGAGTCCGAGGATCCAAGCCGTGTTTCCGCAGCCAAGCGTCGCGCTCTGACAGCCAAACGTCAACCACGTCGCGCGGCATCGAATCCCAAGTGCGCCAAGTAATAAAGCACACGGTGCCGGACTGTGCCCAATGCGGCAAATGACGGCGCTCGATGACGAAGTGCTCCTCCGTCGGTTCGAAGAATCGGAGTTCAAGCTCGCTGCTGGTCATGCGAGCCATTGTGGCCAACTCGCTCTGCGAGTTGGAGTCCCGTGAACAACTTTCTTGGAGATTCGTCCGCATAGGATAGCCGCCAACTCGCAGAGCGAGTTGGCCACACTATCGCCTAAGATGCTGGCTTCTTCCGCCGAACGCTCTTCTTCTTAGCCGCCTTGCGGGGCGCGACGGTCGTTTCAGTGGTCTTGGCGGCCTTCTTCCTGGCGGCCGCCGCCTCCTCGCGCGTTTCTTGCGCACTCTCCGTCATCGAAACCTGCCGACAACAACGCCACCCCGTCTTCCCCTATCTCACCGCCGCCGTCACCGCCCATTTCGCCGGCAAGACCACGCCTTCACTCCTCCTTGGGGTGTGAACCATTACCCTTTTTCTTTCGCCGAGCCTTTTTCTTGGCCGCCTTTTTCTTGGCCGCTTTGCGTGGGGCAGACTTGGCTTCGGCGGATTTGGCGGCTTTCTTCGGTGCCGCTGCCCGCTTCTTCCGCACGGCCCGCTTCTTACCGCCGCCGCGCGATTTGCGGTCGGCCAGCATCTCCAACGCCTGTTCGAAGGTCACCTCTTCGGGCGGCGATCCCTGAGGAATCGAGGCATTCGTCTCCCCGTCGGTGACGTAGGGGCCGTAGCGGCCGGCCAGCAGCTTCACTGGCTGAGCGGTGACCGGCGACGCGTCGAACGTCTTGAGCGGCTCACGCGGCGCGCGCTGCATTCGCCCACGGGTTTTGGGCTGGGCCAGCAGGGCCAACGCCTGGTCCAGCGTCACCTCCATCGGCGACATCTCCGGCGGCAGCGAGCGGGTCTCTTCGCCGCACTTGATGAACGGCCCGTAGCGGCCGTTGTGGGCCACGACCGGCTGGTGCTGCTCGGGGTGCTCGCCGATGGTGCGCGGCAGGGAGAGCAGCTTCAGCGCCGTTTCCAAATCGACCTGCTCGGGCGACATGCCGCGGAGCAGCGAGGCGTTGCGCTTCTCCTTGTCGTCGTTCTCGCCCAACTGCACGTAAGGGCCAAAGCGGCCGTTCTTCAGGTAGACCGACTTGCCGGTTTCCGGCGACGTGCCCAGCGGCGCCTCGGCCTGGCTGGCTCGGGCCAAGAGCTCCTGAGCCTTTTCCAGCGTGATCTCGTCCGGCGCCAGGTCGTCCGGCACGCGGGCGCGGCGCTCGCCGTGCTCGAGGAAGGGGCCGAATTTGCCGACGCGCAGATGGATCGGCGCGTCACTTCCAGCAGGCGGCCGGTCGCCGTCAGCGTGGGGTAGGCTTCCAGCCTGCCGTGTGCGGTCTTCTGACAGGCTGGAAGCCTGTGCCACGCCGATCGGGAAGCGGCAAATCTCACGCACGTCGATCTCGCCGAGGTTGTTTTCCACCTGGTGCTTCAGCCCGTCGGCATCGTGGCCGAAGTAAAAGCCGTGGAGGTAATCGACGTGCCCCACCTCGCCACGGCTGATGGCGTCCAGGTCGTCCTCCATGCGGGCCGTGAACTGGTAATCGACCAGGTCGGCCAGGTGCTTCTCCATCAGCTTCACGAGGGCCATGGCCGTCCAGGTGGGCACCAGCGCGGTGCCCCGCTTGAACACGTAGTTGCGCTGCAGGATCGTGTCGATGATCGTGGCGTACGTGCTCGGCCGGCCGATGCCGTCTTGCTCCAGAGTCTTGGTGAGCGTGGCTTCCGTATACCGGGCCGGCGGCTGAGTGGTGTGACTCTTAGACTCCAACTGCCGGCAGTCGAGCGCCTCGCCGATCTGCACATCCGGCAGCACAGTTTCTTGATCGGCCAGCTCGGCTTCCGGATCGTCCGAGCCTTCCACGTAAGCCCGCAGGTAGCCGGGGAAGTCGATCGTCTTGCCGCTGACCTGGAACGTGGCCCGCTCGCCGGCGGAGCTAACCGCCTCGATGGAGAGCGTGATCCGCCGGCCGCGTGCATTTTCCATCTCGCTGGCGACGGTCCGCTTCCAGATCAGGTCGTAGAGCCGGAATTCCTCGTCGCTCAGCTCGCCGCGCACTTCCTCCGGCAGGCGGAAGCGGTTGCCAGCCGGCCGGATGGCCTCGTGGGCTTCCTGAGCGTTGCGGACCTTGTTCTTGTGCTGCCGCGGGCTGGCGGGCAGGTAGTGCGGCCCATACTGCGACTCGATGTGCGAGCGGGCGGCGGTGATCGCCTCGTTGCTCAGCGCCGTCGAGTCGGTGCGCATGTAAGTGATGAAGCCGTTCTGATACAAGCTCTGCGCGATCTGCATCGTCCGCCGGGCCGTGTAGCGGAACTTGCGGTTGGCGTCCTGCTGCAAGGTGCTGGTAGTGAACGGAGGATAGGGTGCCGACGGGTACGGCTTGTCTTCCAGCGCCGCCACCTTGAACTCGCCGCCGCGCAGCCGCTCGCAGAGGGCCGCCGCTTGGCCCTCGTCCATAAGCAATAGCTTGGGATCCTTGAGCTTGCCCGTGGCCGCGTCGAAGTCCTTGCCCGACGGCAGCTCGCGCTCATCGACGCGCACCAGCGTGGCCGCGAACGTGGCCGGCTGTTGCCGTTTGGCCAGCGTGCCGAGGATGTCGAAATACGTGGCCGCGCGGAAGGCAATCCGCTCCCGCTCGCGCTCGACGATCTTCCGCACGGCCACGCTCTGCACCCGCCCGGCGCTTTTGGCGATGCCGCCGAGCTTGCGCCACAGGAGCGTGCTGACGTCGAAGCCGTACAGCCGGTCGAGAATGCGGCGCGTCTCCTGGGCGCGGACCAGGTCGTGGTCGATATCGCGTGGGTTGGCCAGGGCCTCTTCGATCGCCTCGCGCGTGATCTCGTGAAACACCATCCGCCGCACGGGGATCTTCGGCTTGAGCACCTCGGCCAGGTGCCAACTGATGGCCTCCCCCTCGCGGTCTTCGTCCGTCGCCAGGTACAGTTCGTGGGCGTCCTTGAGCAGCCCCTTGAGCTTGCGGACCTGCTCCTTCTTGTCCCGCGAGATCACGTAGACCGGCTCGAAGTTCTTGTGGACGTTGACGCCCAGGTAGGCCCAATCTTCGTGGCGCAGCTCCTCGGGCATTTCCTTCTTGCCTTCGGGCAGGTCGCGGATGTGGCCGATGCTGGCCTCGACGGTGAATCGCTTGCCGAGGAACTTGCCGATGGTGCGGGCCTTGGCCGGCGACTCGACGATCACCAGCGCCTTGCCGCCGGGATGGGATGCTTTCTTGGCCATTGGGATTGTGATGATCCGCGCTGTCCATACAATTCACGTCAGTTCGCCCCCTTACGGGGCTTCGCCAATCACTACAGTTCCGCTGCCCGCACTGTCAAGACTTCTTTTGCCGCGCGCCGCTCCCGTGGACGCCCGCGCGTCGGTCCGTGGAGACTTTCATGGCCAGCCCTTTCAACACTTTTCGCAAGAACCAGAAGATGTGGCTCGCGTTCCTGGGCGTGGTCTGCATGATCACGTTCGTGCTCGTGCCCACCAGCGTGCGCGTGGGGTGCGGCCGGTCCCACGGGGAAGAGTACGCCGTCGAGACCAAGTCGCACTCGTTGACGAGGGGCGAGCTGCAGCGCATCGCCCAGCAGCGGGAACGCGCGGATGCATTTGCCAATCTACTGGATCTGGCCGCGAAATCGCCCTTCGAGCCGCGCGGTTTCCGAGTGTCGATCTCCAGCCAGATCAACCGCGATCAGCCGCTGCGGGAGGCTTTCGACACGTGGCTCAAAGTCCAAAAGGCCAAGGATCTGGGAATCGAGGTCAGCCAGGATGACGTCACGGAGTACATCAAGGCCCGATCGGGCGGGGCGCTAAGCACCCAGGCGATGGGCGAGTTCCTCCGACAGCACTCGGTGAGCGAGCCGGAGGTCTACGGCGCGCTGGCCAACGAGATCTTGGCCCAGCGCGTGGACGAGCTCTACGGTTTCGTAGACGCCCTGCCGGAGATTTCGCCGGCCGAGCGGAAGGAACTGTGGGACCGGCAGAACCGCCGGGCGCACGCGGAAGTGGTGGAGCTCAAAGTGGAAGACTTCGCCGCACTGGTCCCCGAACCGACCGACGAGAAGCTGAAAGAGTTCTTCGAGCTGCGCCGGAACCGCCTGCCCAATCCCGAATCGCCCGAACCCGGCTTCCGGTTGCCGTACTTGGCGCGGTTTCAATACCTCTCGGTGTCGCAGCCGCGGCTGTACGAGGCGGCCATGAAGGCGATCACGGACGCTGAAATCTCGCAGCACTACGACGAACTGGTGAAGGCCAAGAACAACCTGGGCGGCAAGCTGACGTTCAAAGAGGAGGAGTGGAAGAGGTCGCTGCCGTCCCCCGAGAAGGAGGGGGAAAAGAAAGAGCCCGGCAAGACGGCTACGGAGAAACCTGCCACGCCGGGCAAGCCGGCCACGCCCGAGAAGCCCAAGACCGACGCCAAGTCGGGCAGTTCGGGCGCAGCGGCGGCGCCGCGTCACGGGGTCGGGGGGGGGGTTTGTGTTGGAAGACTAGCCCCCCCCACAAAAGCCGCAGTGGG
>JBGQHD010000461.1:0-4973 GCA_041497795.1 Planctomycetia bacterium | reverse complement strand
TACCGTCTTCCTGAACCCTGAACCCTGAACCCTTGAGTCCACAATGTCCACGCCGGGCAAACTGATAGTCATCTCCGGGCCGGCGGGCGCCGGCAAGACGACCATCGTGCGCCGGTTGATGGAGCTGGAACGCGGCAACTTAGAACTGTCGGTGTCGGCCACGACCCGCGCGCCGCGCCCCGGCGAGGTCGACGGCGTGAGCTACCACTTCCTGTCGCCGGACGATTTTGCCCGGCGGCGAGAGGCGGGCGAGTTTCTCGAGTGTGCGGAGGTGTATCCCGGACTATGGTACGGCACGCTGCGGAGCGCCGTCGCCCCTAGCTTGGCGGCGGGCAAGTCGGTAGTCTTGGAGATCGACGTGCAAGGCATGCGGTCGGTGGTGGCCAACTACCCCGCCGCTGTCACGATCTTCATCCTGCCGCCTTCGTGGGAAGTATTAGAAGCCCGCCTGCGCGGTCGGCGTACCGAAACGGAAGCGGCCGTGCAACGCCGCTTGGAAGTTGCCCGCCGAGAGCTGGCGGCGGCCCCCGAATACCAGCACCAGATCGTCAACCACGACGTGGAATCCGCCGTGCGGCAGATTCAAGCGATCGTGCACGGCGATGACAATACTCAGACTGGAGGACTCTCGTGATCGACGCATTGAAGGAAGAATTCATCGTCAATAAGGTGGGCGGCCGGTTCAAGCTGTCCACCTTGATCCAAAAGCGGCTCGTGGCCTTGAACGCCGGCGCGCGTCCGCTGGTGCACGCGCCAGCCAATAAGGAACGGCTGGAAGTCGTGATCCAAGAGATCATCCAGGACAAGATCTATCTCGATACGGAAAACAACGTCCGCGTCACAGCTCCCTCCGACGCGGGCGGCGGCCCGCCGGAATTGGACCTCAGCGAACTGTAGGCGGCCCGCCATGCGATCCGTTTTGGCCCTCGCCTTGATTTTGACCGCGGCCCTGGTTTGCGCGGGTATCGTCGCTCTCGCGATTGAGGCGCCCGCCGCCGCCGAGCCGACTCCCTACGTGGACCGGGTGGTGGAGTACAAGCTCGGCGAGGGCGGCGGCTTCGGCGAGAAGATGCTGCCCGACGTCGTGCTCGGCCCGCCGCACGGCGGCGGCAAGTTCCTCGGCGGCAGCGACGTGCTCTCGCTGGGCAAGGGGGGCACGATCACGCTGGAGTTCGTCGATAACGAAGTGGTCGATGAGCCGGGGCCGGACTTCATCATCTTCGAGAACGCCTTCCTGGAGAAGCCGGGCGACGATCCCGGCCGCGGCAACTTCGAGCTGGCCAAGGTCGAGGTCAGCTTCGAAGGCCGCGAGTGGCTCGAGTTTCCGTACGACCCCACGACGCGTCAAGGTTGCGCCGGCTGGCACCCCGTTTACTACAATCCCGACACGCCGGAGGGGAAGGACATCAACCCGGCCGACCCGGAGAAAGCCGGCGGCGACCCGTTCGACCTGGCCGACCTCAAGGCCAAGCCGAAGGTGATCCGCTTCGTGCGGATCACCGACCTCGGCAACGGGGCCGGGGCCAAGGGGACGGCCGGCTTTGACCTGGATGCGGTGATCGCCATTCATACCCGGGCGCGGAAGAAGTAAGTAGAACGGAATGTCATTCCGTTCGAAGGCCGCGCCGAGCCGTTCGTAGTGCGGGCTTCAGCCCGTCGAAGCGCCGCTTGACGGCCTAAAGGTCGCACTACGAACGGAATGACATTCCGTTCTACTTACCCGCTATGCGCGATCGCGAAATCCTGATCGGCGTCACCGGCGGCATCGCGGCGTATAAGACCGCGGCGCTGGTTAGCCAGCTTGTGCAGGCCGGCGCGCGGGCCACAGTGGTGATGACCCAGGCGGCGCAGCGGTTCGTCGGCCCGGCGACCTTCGCGGCGCTCACCGGCCGGCCAGTGGCGATCGATCCCTTCGACCAGGCTCATCCGCTGGGGGCGCACATCGAGCTGGCCCAGCGGGCCGAGCTGTTCTGCGTGGCCCCGGCCTCGGCGAACTTTCTGGGGAAAGCCGCGGCCGGGCTGGCCGACGATCTCTTGAGCACGATCTACCTGTGCTGTGAATGCCCGGTGCTCTTGGCGCCGGCGATGAACTGCCAGATGTGGGCCAAGCTGGCCGTGCAGCGCAACGTCACCCGCCTGCGCGAGGACGGCGTGCAATTCGTCGATCCCGAAGAAGGCTGGCTAAGCTGCCGGCAGCAAGGCGTCGGCCGGATGGCGGCGCCGGAGCGGATTTTGGCGGTGATTGAGGGATTGCTCAAGGAGTAATGTGGACGACTCGCTCTGCGAGTCGTCGTCCAACTTGCGGAGCAAGTTGGCCACGCGCTGACGGCACACGAGTGTGCCTACTACCTGATCGTCGCCGGCGCTTTCTGGCCCTCGGGGATTAGCGTCATGTACTTCCGCCCCTTGAGCCGTTCTTGCCAATCGGCCCGCGCGGCGCCGATCTGCTCGGGTTTCTCCAAAAGATCGACAGCCGTGACGGCCAGCGATTTGGCCGCATAGACGAGCCCCTTCTCGCCAATCGACGAGCCGATGGCCGCCACGTTCTGCCAACTGTGGCCGGGGCTGCCGGCCGCAAAGCAGGCGGTGTGCAGGCCGCCCGTCGGCACGCGCCAACTCACGTCGCCGACGTCGGTCGAACCTTTGTTGACCGGCGACGCTGTCAGCAGGCGATCGACCTCCTCCTTGAGCGCGTCGGGGAACGTCGTGCCGAACTCCTTGGTCAGCGGCTCTTGCAGCCGCCGGGCGAAGGTCTTCTCGTCGTCGGTGAACTTCGGCGCGCCCAGGGCCGTCATGTGCTTGTGGATGAGCTGCGAGAGCGGCTGGTTGGGCACGATCTCGTGGCAGTCGGTGTCGATCTGCACGGTGAACTTGGTCCGCGTCATCTTGGCGGCCCCTTCGGCGATGTCCTTCAGCCAGGCGAAGTTGTACTCCGCGTCCTTGTGCTCGTTGGCCCGCACGAAGTACCACACGGTCGCCTGGGCGGGCACCACGTTCGGCTGTCCGCCGCCGTCGGTGATGACGTAGTGGATGCGGGCATCTTCCTTGACGTGCTCGCGCATGTAGTTGGCGCCGACGTTCATCAGCTCGACGGCGTCCAGCGCGCTGCGGCCCGCCTCGGGGCTGACCGAGGCGTGCGCCGCGATGCCGGCGAACGTGAATTTGGCCGAGACCACCGCCTTGCTGCTGTCCGACCACGGCCCGTTGCTGTCGCCCGGATGCCAGTGCAGGCAGAGATCGAGGTCGTCGAACTGGCCGTCGAGCGCCATGTAGACCTTGCCGATGACCGTCTCCTCCGCGGGCGTGCCGTAGAGGCGAATCGTCCCTTTGAGCTTGTGCTTCTCGATCGCGGCCTTCACCGCCAGCGCGGCGCCGAGCGCGCCGGACCCCAACCCCGAGTGCCCGCAGGCATGGCCGGCCGCGCCGGCCGTGACCGGCTCGCGCGTGGGGCTGATCTTCTGCGAGACGCCGGGTAGCGCGTCGTACTCGGCTAGGATGCCGATGATCGGCTTGCCGCTGCCGAAGCTGGCGACGAACGCCGTCGGCATGCCGGAGACCCCCTTCTTGACGGCAAAGCCGGCCGATTGGAGCTTGTCGATCAGCAGGGCCGACGACTTGTGCTCCTTGAGGCCGACCTCGGCCCAGTCCCAGAGGGCCTTGTTCACCGCGGTTAGCTCCTGGCTGCGGGACTCGACGTCCGCGATCGCGGTCCGTTGGGCTGGGGTGAACTTCTCGTCGTCGGCGAGCGACAGGCAGGGAAAACCGACGGCGATGAACAGGACCAACCCGGCTCCACGTGGCGGCAGGCGCATTTCCAGCCCTTTCTCTTGAGACGTTGACTTGCAGCGGCGGTGACGAAGGAATAGGGTGCCAATGTCCAGGCATTCAATGTCCCGGCATTATGCGCCGTACCATTCACGGGGGAAACTGCCTTGGTGTGCAACCCAGATCGCCGAACGTCCAACATCGAACATTCAACGTCCAAAGTCGAACGGTTCGATGTTGGACGTTGGACGTTGGGCGTTGGACGTTCGATTCGTCGGTTGAGCGGCCTTGCCTGGAGTGCCTTGCTGGTCCTCCTCTTGCTGCTGCCGACCAGCGTGTCGGGCGAGGAAAAGCCCCGCTTCTGGCGGCCTGAGCCGCAGCTCGCCACCGGCCGCCAGGGCATGGTCGTGGCCGTCTCGCCGCCGGCCGTCGAAGTCGGCGTCGCCGCGCTCAAGCAAGGCGGCAGCGCGGTGGATGCCGCCGTGGCGGTGGCCCTGGCGATGGCGGTCACCTGGCCGGAGGCGGGCAACATCGGCGGCGGCGGGTTCATGATGGTGCATCCCGGCGCGGGGCGCGAGCCGGCGTGCATCGAGTACCGCGAAACGGCGCCGGCCGCGGCCACCGAGACGATGTTCTCGCTGCAGGAAAGCCCGCACAGCCATCGCTTCGTCGGCGTGCCCGGCACGCTGCGAGGGCTGGAGCTGGCCCACAAGCGCTTCGGCAAGCTGGAGTGGAAAGACCTGGTGATGCCGGCCGTGAAGCTCGCCGAGGAGGGTCTTGTAATCGATCAGCCGCTGGCCGATTCCCTCAACGGCGTCCTTGGCGACAAAGAGACGGCCCGGTTTGCCGAGCTGCGGCGCGTGTTTGCGGCGCCCGACGGCAAGGTCTGGCATGCCGGCGACCGGCTCGTGCAGAAGGAATTGGCCGCCACGCTGCGGCTGGTGGCCGAGACGGGCGCCGACGCGTTCTACAAGGGCCGCATCGCCGAGCAGATCGCGGCCGAAATGCGCGCCGGCCGCGGCCTTATTACCCGCGACGACCTGGCCGCGTACCAAGCCAAGGAGCGTCGGCCAATTCACGGCACGTTCCGCGGTTACGACGTGTTCGCCCCGCCGCCGCCCAGCTCAGGCGGCATCTGCCTGGTCGAGATGCTCAACATCATCGAGAGATTCGATCTCAAGAAGCCCGGCTTCTTGGAGAAGCCGGGC
>JBGQHD010000460.1:0-4978 GCA_041497795.1 Planctomycetia bacterium | reverse complement strand
GCCAGCGCCGCCAAACCCGCCGCCGAACCCACCGAAGCCGCCGGCCGGCTGGGTCTCTTCGCGCGACAGCTTGCCGTCGCCGTTCTTGTCGAGCTTCTTGAGCGCCGCCACGGCGTTATTCAGCTCTTCGGCCGAGATTTCGCCGTCCTTGTTGGTGTCCAAGGCGTCGAACAGCGGGTTGGAGGGGGGCGTGAACTGCCGTCCGCCGGGGCCGCCCGGCGCGCCGCCACGGGGCCGATCCGTGCTCTTCTTCGCCCCTTCCTTCTTCGCCCCTTCCTTCTTGGGGGCTTCTTGGGCACTGGCCGCGTTTCCGCCGCACACCAGCATCAGGGCCAGGGCGGCCACGAGTCCGGTCAACAGGGTCTTCATTCTTCAGTCCTTTCTCGATGGGGCTTTTTTCGATGGGGTAGCTCAACCGGGCGACGCTCGCCGCGGCACATTTGCACAAGAGGTTCTCGACACACGACGGTTTCGGCCTCACAACGCATTCCGCCTCACGACGCTTTCGACACGGCACGTTTCAGTGTCGCCCCCTCCGCTGGGCAAACCTTTAGGCGCAGGCAGCCTGCGCTAGAGGGCGACGTAGGCGATTCTGCCACACTCCGTCTTCGTGCTCGTGCTCGGATTCACGTCGTCGCATCGAGCACGAGCAAAAAGGGCCTAGGACGGGTCTAGCACCTCACTTCTCCGGGGTGGCCGCGATGCAGTACAGGAACTTGTCCGAACGAATGAACATCTCGCCGCCGCTGACGGCCGGCGTGGCGTTGAACGGGCCTTCATCGCCGGCAAAACGGTTCTGCCCCAGCGATTCGAACTTCGCCCCGGCCTTGAAGACGTGCACGGTGCCGTTGCGCGTGGGCGTGAAAATCTTGCCGTCGGCCAGGATGGGCGAAGCGTAGTCTTGGCCACCGCGGCCAAAGCCGCCACCCCCGCCCCCACCGCCGGTTGTGCGGCCGCCACCGCCCGTCAGCCGCTGCTGGTAGATCCGCTCGCCGTTCTTGGCGTCGATGCAATGGGCCACGCCGCCGTTGACGAAGTAAATCCGGCCGTCGTGCAAAATCGGCGTGCCGATGCCGCCCTGATGGCGCTGCGTCCAGACGACGTGGGTCTTGGTCACGTCCCCCTTGCCGCCGGCCCGCACCGCCATGGAGCTGCCCATGCGGCCGCCGATCGCGTAGACAATCCCGCCTTCGGTGACCAGGCTCGCGCAGGCAGTGTTCGAGTTGTTCGCGCTGGCGTACCAGAGGAACTTGCCGGTCTCCGGATCGAGCCCCCAGATTTCCTCCGGCACGGCGACGGCCAACTCGGTCTTCCCGCCGGGCACTTCGACCAGCACCGGCGTCGTCCAACTGCTGGCCAGGCCCGAGGCCTCGGCCTTCCACACCTGCTTGCCGGTCTTCTTGTCCAGCCCGCGGAGCGACTCGCTCTCCTCGGCCGCGTTCACGATCACCAGGTCCTTGTACACGATCGGGCTGGCCCCGGAACCCCATCGCATGCGGCCCGACTCCTTGCCGACGTTCACCTTCCAAAGCTGCTTGCCATCGAGATCGAACGCCACGACGCCGGTCTTGCCGAAGAAGGCGAAGAGGCTCTCGCCGTCCGTGGCCGGCGTGCTGCTGGCATAGCCGTGGTCGGCCAAGAACCCGCGGTAAGGGTCCTCCGGCAGATCGGCGGCCACTTCCTTCGACCAGAGGGTTTTGCCGCTGCCGCGATCGAGACAGATCATGTGCCGCTTCAGGTCTTCGGGCCTGCCGCCCGATCCGCCCGCGCCGTAACCGGAGTACGAGGTGAGGAACACCCGCTCGCCCAGAATCAGCGGGCTAGACGTGCCTGGGCCAGGCAGCTTTGTCTTCCACTTGAGGTTTTTGGTCTCGCTCCAAGTCGCCGGTGGCTTGGCGTCGTCGCTAACCCCGGAGCCGTTGGGGCCGCGAAAGCGAGTCCAGTCAGCAGCTTGGGCGCTCGCCAAGGCGACCAGCCCCAGGAACGCGAAAGAGCGGACAATCCCCATACAGCCTCCGTCATCTTGGGTGGCCGGCAGACGCAAGCCTTTGACTTGTGGCAGCTTAGACAGCGTGCGGCGACGACGCCCAGCGCGAATACCGCTGCACCAACAAACCCCACAGAGGCTGAAAAGTGCCGGCCGATCGGCGAGCATTAGCGACTGCTCGTTGCGTGCGCAATCGAAATCAATCGAAGCGAAACCGGCTCGCTTCGAGATAGTCCTCGACCTTCTCGATGGCAATCCAGCGGCGCTCAAGTTTCTCGGCCACGGCCCCGGTCGTGTTGGAGCCCGCGAACGGGTCCAGCACCAGGTCATCCGCCTCGGTCACGAGTCGGATGAAGAAGTCGGGAAGGGCGGCCGGAAACCGCGCGGGATGAATCTTGATTCCCGCCTTTTTGCACCGCTCTGTGTAGATATCGTTGGCCGAATTGTTTCCGAATTTGAGCATGTCCGTGGGCGGATCTTCCTCGAGGACATTCGGCGGGATCGATCCGCCGGGTCCCATGTCGCTAAAACTGGGCTTGATGTTGTGCCCGGAAGGCCTCGTCTTGCGGCGGAGCCCGCGTTGATTCAGTCGTTCCATGTCTCGGCTATACGGCCTGAGCACCGCGCGGTTATCAGCCTTAGGCCAAGGCGTCTTTGACAACCACCATACGTACTCCACGGCGTCCTTGATTCGAATGCGCCGGACCGTCACCCACTCGGCAGGCATCGGCATCTTGGCCGGATTGAACCAAAAGCACTCCTGTGCCAGGTGAAATCCAATTCGCTCCACCAAAGCAATGAGCAGCTTGAAATGGTAAAGCGAGCGGGTGGGAAGTCCCCCGTTGTAGCTGCCACCAAGGTTCAAGACAAAACTACCGCTTGGGGCTAAAATCCGAAGAATCTCCTTCGCGAATGGCAGGAACCAATCGACGTAGTCGTGCTTCTCCGCATTTCCATATTCCTTCTTGAAGTGTAGCGCGTAGGGCGGAGACGTGATTACGGCGCCCACGGAGGCTTCCGGCATCGCCTTCAGGACGTGCAAGGCGTCCCCCAAGTAGGCGTCCCCCAAGGTGGTGCTGTAATATGGCTTCCAGCCGGCAATCGCCAATTTGGGCGGCGTCGCGGTTGGAAAGGGCAGTTTGCTTTGGCGTCTCGTTGCGGAGCGTACGGCGGCCAATCGCGTGTTCCTCCACGATGTGGGCGGTCATTCTTGCCGGGTGATCGAAAAAGTCCAAAGTATCCGACCGAAGATTAGCAGAATAGGTTTACGTTGTCAACCAATTCTCGAAGAGCATCCATCTCCCCGTCGGAGTGGATTTCCCAAGCAGAAGCGGCGAAGCTCCGCGGCGTTTCCCGCCAGGCAATCTCCAAGCTCGTCCGCAACGGACGTTTGAAATCTGTCGTGCTTGCTGGTCGAGCTCTCGTGAACCGCCGCGAGGTGATCGCCTTCCGGGCGCGCGCTGCCGGCCGCCCACAGCGGAGCCGACGAGATGACTGATGCCCAGCATCTCGAAAGCATCCTGCAAGGCTGCACGCGCGAACAGCGAGCAGAGCTGTTCCGCATGCTGCGCGAGGAATTCTCCATTCACCCACTTGAGGAGCAACTGCACGCCAAGGCCGAGGTCATTCTTGAAGCAATCCAGCTTGCCCCGGAGATTACGCTGCGAATGCTTCGCGGCGTGATTGCCGAAGCCGCGTTTCATGTCGAAGTCGCTGAGCGACTCCAAGGCTGGCGCGCTAGCGAACGCGCTCCCGGAAGCTTCTCTTATGATTCGATCCTGAGCGATGGAAACGGTGACGTGCGCGTGCAGGTCAAGTTGCAACGAAGCAAGCAAGGGCGCCCAATGCACGCCAACGAGGGATTCCGGTTTCTTCCATCCGACATGTATCTGGTCGAGACACAGAAGACGCGAAAGGGTGAGAAGAAGGGAGGCTCCACTCGGCCGTACCGATTCGGGGAGTTCGACGTGCTGGCCGTCGCCACCTACCCGTCCACGAAGCGATGGGGTTCGTTCATGTTCACGGTCGGCTCTTGGTTGCTGCCAAACCCAGCGGACGCGACGGAGATCCTGAAGTACCAGCCCGTGGCAATGTCCCCGAACAACGACTGGACGGACGATTTTCGCACTGCGGCAGCCTGGTTCCGGTCCGGACAGCGCAAGACGATTCACCCCTGCTCCGTACCGCGCTCCCCAAAAAAGCGTGGAAAGAAGAAACGCACGCGGAGGAAGCCTTGAACGCCGTCGCAACTGCACGTCCACACGATGGGAGCCATGGACGGTACGTCACTTCTTAAACGTCCGCTCGATAAACGTCGTGTCCACCCGCGCTTCGCGGAAGGCGGAGTGGTTGAGCAGTTCCTTGAGGATGGGGGTCGTGGTCTTGATCCCCTCGATGTGCAGCTCGTCTAGCGCTCGCAAAGCGCAGGCGATGGCCTCGTCTCGCGTCGCCTGGTGGACGATCAGCTTGCCGATCAGCGAGTCGTAGTACGGCGAGACGACGTAGCCGCTGTGGGCGTGCGAGTCGAAGCGGACGCCGAAGCCGCCCGGCGCGATCAACTGCTCGATCTTGCCGGGGCAGGGGCGGAAGCCGTTGGCCGGGTCTTCCGCGTTGATGCGGCACTCGATGGCGGCGCCGTTCTGGTGGATGTCCTTCTGCGAGAAGGGCAGCTTCTCGCCGGCGGCGATGCGAATTTGCCACTTGATGAGGTCGATGCCGGTGACCATCTCGGTGACCGGGTGCTCGACCTGGATCCGCGTGTTGGCCTCGATGAAGTAGAAGCCGCCGTGCTTATCGACCAGGAACTCGCACGTGCCGGCGCGGGTGTAATTGGCAATCTTGGCCAGGCGGACGGCCGACTCGCAGATCTTGTTGCGGAGCTTGGCGTCGAGCTTGGCGGCCGGGCTTTCCTCGATCAGCTTCTGGTGCCGGCGCTGGAGCGTGCAATCGCGCTCGTAGAGGTGCAGCACGTTGCCGTGGTGGTCGGCGATC
>JBGQHD010000459.1:0-4980 GCA_041497795.1 Planctomycetia bacterium | reverse complement strand
GTGCGACGGCAGCTACACCTTCGTCCGCATCCAGGCCGAATGGCAGAACTGGTACAACTTCTCCAGCGGCTTCGAAGACACGGCCAACACCGAAGACTTCGCCGGCCCGGCCGACGTCGGCTTCGGCGGCTTCGGCATCGCCGCGGGCTGGATCCGCTAACGGCAGCCGCTGATCGTCACGCGAAAGAGTTTTACCACCAGCTCGCTGATCTCGACGACCTGTCCAGTCGTCGCATCGGCAAAATAGTCCGATCCGTGTGCGGGCACGGCCTCCCCTGGTGGGAGGCCGTGCCTTTTTTCTTGGCTCACGCCGGGAAACCCGCCTGCACAGACTTCGCAGCCGGCACGTCTTGCCGGCCAGGCCCGTTCGCTAGCGTCCGCAGCCCAGGCACATGCCCTCCATTTGTTTGCCGGGTGTGGGGGCCATTGATAAGATTGACTTGGACAGCGGCGTGAGGATGCGCGGCAACCTTTGTGGCTCTTTCCGTCTTCTTCCATGCAGGGCTTTCTTTCCTGGAATCTGAACCTGGGGCGCGTCGCCGGGGTGCAGGTCCGCGTACACCTGCTGTTCTTCCTCGCCGTGGGGATGGCCGTCGTGGCCCTGCGGCAAGAACCGGCAGCGATGTGGTGGTGGGCGGGGGCGTTCGTCGCGGTGCAGGCCGGCAGCGTGCTCCTCCACGAGCTGGCGCACTGCTTGGCCGCGCGGAGGCATGGCGGCTCGCCGCACGAAGTCGTGCTCTGGCCCCTCGGGGGTCTCGTGCAAGTCAGCGTGCCGCGCACCCCGGGCAACGAAGTGGCCGTGGCCCTGGCCGGCCCGCTGGCCAACTTCTTGCTGGCCGCGGCCGGCGGCGTGGTGCTGTACTCCCGCGGCACGTCTGCGGCGGACGACGGCGCCGGGCTGGGAATCGATTTCTTCTCCCCGCCTATGGACGCCGCGGGGCTCACCGCGCTGGGCGTGGTCCGCATCGCGACCTGGGTGAACCTCTACCTGGCCTGCCTCAACCTATTGCCCGCCGTGCCCATGGACGGCGGCCGGTTGGCGTGCGGGCTGCTGTGGCATTTCGTCGGTTATCGCCGCGCCGTGCGGCTCACGCACGGGCTGATGCTCGCCGCCGCGGCGGCGGTCTGCCTGGCGCCGGTGCTGTTGCGGGCCTGCGGCGTAAATGTGGACCTGTTTGTGGAACTGCCGCTCGTGCTGCTGGGTGTGTTCTTGTTCCTCGCCGCGCAGGGCGAATCGCGCCGTCGGCGATGGCGCGAGGAGGACGAACCGCGGGAGGCCGATGAGTGGCGCGTCGCGGGGCCGGAGCTGCTCTTGGCCGGCGACGAATCGCCCGCCGCCCCGGCCATGATCGGCCAGGCGGTCGAGGCCCGGCTCGAGGAAAGGCTGCATCGGCAGCAGCAGCAGGAAGCGGAAGAAGACCGCCGCGTGGACGAAATCCTCTCGCGCTTGCACCTGGCTGGCCCCGAGGCCCTCTCGCCCGAGGATCAGGCATTCCTCAAGCGCGTCAGCGCCCGCTACCGGGGCCGCAAGAGCAAGTGAAGCGAAGCTCCCTCTCCCCCTGGGTGAGGGCCGGGGTGAGGGCCTCGCTGCCGCGGGCAGACTTTCCCGCCCGCCCATCATTTTCCACTCTGCGGGCCGGATTATGGGCTGGCGCGAAACGATGATGATGCACCTCGGGCCGGGCGCCCTGGGCGGCGTCACGTTCCGGCACTGGCTGCGGCTGCTCTGGGACAACGGCTTTCGCGTTCATCCCCGGCACTGGGTGCGGGCGATGACCGTCACCCGGCAGAGCTTCAGCAACAGCCTGTGGCGGCGATGGGAAGATTTCCGCTTCGGACAGGCGATCGTCGCCACGGAGGTGCCGCCGCCGCTGTTCGTGCTGGGCATCTGGCGCAGCGGCACCACGCACCTGCACAACCTGCTGACCAAGGACGAGCGGTTCGCCTTTCCCACGTCCTACCAGGTCTGCTTCCCGCACTCGTTCCTCACGACCGAGCGGCTCGAGGCGCCGCTGATGAGCTGGATGATGCCCCGCGTCCGCCCGCAAGACAACGTCGCCATGGCGCTGCACGAGCCGCAAGAGGAAGAGTTCGCCCTGGTCAACATGACGAACGTCTCGTCGTACCTCGCCTGGGTCTTTCCGCGGCGGGCGGCGGTCTATGACCGGTACCTCACCTTCCGGGAGGCGACGGCCGACGAAATCGCCCGCTGGCAGGCGGCGCTCCGCCGCTTCGTGCAAAAGGTGACGTTCAAATACGGCCGCCCGCTGGTGCTCAAGTCGCCCGGCCACACGGCACGGATTCGCCTGCTGCTGGAGCTTTTCCCGCGGGCCAGGTTCGTGCACATCCGCCGCCATCCGCTGGCCGTGTTTCGATCGTGGCGGCACTTGATGCGCCGCGCGGAGCCGTGGTGGGCCCTCCAGCGGCACGATTTCTCGGACCTCGACGAGCGCATCCTGCGGCAATACCGCGAAGTCTACGAAGCCTACTTCGAGCAGCGCGGCTTGATCCCGGCGGGACATCTCTGCGAAGTGGCCTACGAAGACCTGGAGCGCGACCCGCTCGGCGAGCTGCGGCGGGTTTACCAAGAGCTGAGCTTGCCCGACTTCGCCGTCGCCGAGCCGGCCGTGCGGGCCTACGCCGACTCGCTGGGCGGGTACCAGAAGAACCAGTTCACGCCGCTGGAGCCGGAGCTGCAAGACCGCATCGCCCGCGACTGGCGGCAGTGCTTCGACGCCTGGGGGTATTCGCCAAAGGAGCCGTCGAGTGCCGTAGCCTGACTCTCCGAGTCGGGCGTCCGACTCGAACAGTCAGGCTACGAGAAGCGATCGCCTCGTCGCTCACTCACGCCGTCCGCCATCGCCCTCCGCTCTCTCAACCTCGATGGCATGGGTCTCATGCGCCTCCAGCAGATGGCGAGCGGGGCGTGGCCACGGCACATTCCCACCAGCCTACTGGACAGACAGCGGCGCGTGAATTGGAGGTGACGTCACGTGGCCGCGTCTCTCCGAGACGCGTAGGCGAGTCTCGGAGAGACTCACGACGTGACCGGCCGCGCCCGCAGCACGCGCTCGCAGGCCAAGGTCACGCGGCCGGCGGGCACTCGGGCATCGGCGGGCCATTGCAGGAGCCGCTCGGCCACGTCGGCGGCCCGGGTGCGGCCATCTGGCTCGGCTTGATCGACGCGGTCCGCCAGCGCTTCGGCCAACGCCACGCGTCGCCCGATCGTCTCCGCCAGCGGCAGGGCCGCCCAGCGGTGCAGCTCCTCGTCGAGCACGTCGGCCGCCGCCTCGGCCAAGGTCTGGCGCGATGAGCACAGCGCCTCGGCCAGCACCGTGACGCCCGGCTCGCCCAAGTCAGCCGCCTGCCGCAAACGCGGCAGCAGTTGCTCGTCGGACGAAGTCGCCAGCTCGCGCCGCCACTGGTCGGCCAGCCAGGCCGTGCGCTGCCCGTACAGCCAGGCCAGCGCCAGCAAGAGCAGCACCGCCGGCACGACGACGACGAAAGCGCCACGCCGAGTGCGGTGCGTTTTGACTTCAACCGCAGGCAGCATGTGACCGACCCCGGGAAAACGAGACGGCGGGGCGGCATTCTAGAAGCAACTGCCGAGACGGCAAGATGGGTCGCAAGGATCCCTTCCGCCCCGGCGAGCGGGGGGGCGTAAGCCCCCTGATCCTTGGATTCACTTCCACGCGATTGGCTCGGCCGCATTATCAGGGGGCCGACGCCCCCCGCTCGCCGGGAGTGCCCGTGAGAAACGCCAGCAGGTCGCGGAACTCCTGCACGGTCAGCAGCTTGGCGGCGTCATCCGGCATGATCGAGCGCCGCTGCGAGGCCCTGTTGGCGATGTCCTCCCGCCGCACGGTGATCCGCTTGCCCTCGGCGTCGGCGTAGGTCTGCTCCCCCTCCGCGGTCTCGCCGACCAGCGTGCCGGTGAACGTGCGGCCGTCCTCGGTCTGCACTTGCCAGACGAAGAACTGCGGGGCGATCTCCTTGCTCGGCTGCAGGATCGATTCGATGAGCTTGCGGCGATCGATCGTGCGGGCCGTGAGCGTCAAATCCGGCCCAATGTCGCTGCCGCGGCCGTCGAACCGATGGCAGCGGAAACAGCCGGCCGACTTGGTGTGATAGAAGATCCGCTCACCGGCGGCCGAGTCGGCGCGGCCGTCGAGCAGTTTGACCCAGGCGTCAATCTCCTGCGGTTGCGGACGCGATTCGGACTTCTCCGGCTCCAGCACGCGGGCCAGCAGCGACTTCGTCTCCGGGTCTCCGCTGGGGATCTTGCGGAGCGAATCGCGGTCCGCCGCGGTGAGCGTCTGTCCGCGCAAGGAGCGCAGCGCCTCGTGGCGGAACGGATAATACTCCGAGTGGGCCAGCTCCAAGAGCAGGCTGCGCGTGCCGGCGCGGGAATCGTCGGCCAGGCCGACAATCGCCTCGAACCGCACATCGAGCTTCGTCGCCTGGTTGCCGGCCAGCGACGCCAGCAAGTCCAGCCGGCGCGGGTCGGGCACGCTTCGCAACGTGCGAACCGCCTCCAGCCGCAGCCTGGCATCGTCGGCCGACAACCATCCGCGCAGCCGCTCGACGGAGAGCGCCTTGCTGTCCGCCGGCAATCGGCGGAGTGCCCTCGCTTTGAGGGCCAGCGGCGCTTTGGCATCGTCGAGGATGCGTTCCAAGTACACCCGCCCACCCGTGTTCGCCTCGTCATTCTTGGCCCCGTCCACAAGGGCCAGCGAGGTCAGCGTGGCGGCGAACATCTCGGCCGATTGCCCCGGCCGGTTGAGCGCGGCCAAGAGCGCTTCGCGGTGCTGCTTGAGCCGGGCCTCGCCGATCCACTGTGTGGCGACGAAGCGCACGCGTTCGTCGGGGCTTTCGAGGAACTGCGGTAGCTCATTGAGAACACCGGATACGTTCGCCGCACGAAGTGCAAGCAATACGCCGACCTGCTGCTCCGGCTTAGGTAGTTTGAGCACGTCGATC
>JBGQHD010000458.1:0-4984 GCA_041497795.1 Planctomycetia bacterium | reverse complement strand
TTTTCCCGAAGCGAATGACCAACAATTCGCCGACGGCTATGCGCAGGCCGTCACCTTCGGCCTCCTGATGGCCCGCTCAAGTAACATCCGTCTCGCCGGCGGGCTGGACCAGGTCGGCAAGCAACTCGGCAGGACCAACTCGCTCATCGGCGCGGCCCTGCGCCTGCTCACGGACGAAGTCGGCAGCGAGGCAACCCTGAAGACGTCGCTCCGCGCGCTGGTCCGCGTGCTCGACGCCGTGGATTGGCACACCATCAGCAAGGGGAAACCCGATGCATGGCTCTACTTCTACGAGGATTTTCTGGCCGTTTACGACAACAAGCTGCGTAAACTCACGGGCTCGTATTACACGCCGCCGGAAGTCGTCGGGCCGATGATCCGCCTTGTGGACGACGTGCTTCGCCGACATTTCGGCCGCAGCGCCGGCCTGGCCTCGCCGGACGTGACGTTGGCCGACCCGGCCGTGGGAACGGGCACCTTCATCCTGGGCGTGCTGCGCCGCATCGCCGCCGACGTGGAGGCCGACCAGGGCGCGGGCGCCGTGCCGCAGGCCGTCGAGTCGGCTATCGGTCGTTTGATCGCGTTCGAGATGCAGCTCGGACCGTTTGCGGTCGCCCAGCTCCGCGTATACGCCGAGCTGATGCAACTGATCGGCAAGCCGCCACGGGCCGTCCCGCGCATGTTTGTCACCGACACGCTGGGTAACCCCTACGCCAAGGTCGAGGAGCTGGGCTCGTTGTACCGCACCATCTCCGAATCCCGGCTGCAGGCCAACGAGATCAAACGCAAAGAACCCATAACCGTCGTCATCGGCAATCCGCCCTACAAGGAAAAGGCCAAGGGCCGAGGCGGCTGGATCGAAGAGGGGACCGACGAAGTCGCGCGCGTCGCCTTGCTCAATGCCTGGATTCCCCCCGCCGACTGGGGCGTCGGTGCCCACGCCAAGCACTTGCGCAACCTGTATGTGTACTTCTGGCGCTGGGCCACTTGGAAGGTCTTTGACCACGACCCTCAGCACGACACCGGCATCGTCTGCTTCATCACGGTGGCCGGCTTTCTCAACGGCCCCGGCTTTCAGCGGATGCGCGATTACCTACGCCGCACGGCCGACCGCATCTGGATCATCGACTGCTCGCCCGAAGGCCATCAACCCGACGTGCCGACGCGCATCTTCCAGGCCGTGCAGCAACCGGTCTGCATCGTGTTGGCGGCGCGGTCGAAGAAAAAGGCGCCCGGCGAGGCGGCAGCGGTCAAATACACAGTATTGCCGGCCGGCAAGCGCGAAGAGAAATTCGCGGCCCTGGCCAAGCTCAAGCTCGAATCGAAGGTCTGGCAAGACTGCTCAACCGACTGGCGAGCGCCGTTTCTGCCCGCTGCGACCGGCGACTGGGCGAGTTACCCCGCCCTCGATGACTTGTTCGCTTACAACGGTTCGGGCGTACAACCAAAGCGAGTTTGGGTAATCGCCCCGGATGCCGAATCGCTCGAGCGCCGCTGGAAAAAACTCGTACAAGCTCCGATCGAGAAAAAGGAAGATCTCTTTCACGCCACGCTACGCGGTGGGAAGCCCGCTGATCGACACATTCGATCGATTGTTCGAATTCCGTTGCCCGGATACGAACTACGCCTGCTCCCGATTGTCGATGAAAAAGGGCCGTGTCCAACTGCTGTGCGCTACGCATTTCGGTCATTCAATCGACAATGGATCATTCCTGATCCGCGAGTAATTACCCAGCCAAACGCAGACCTTTGGCGGTCATACTCGGGCCGGCAAGTATACTTGACCGCACTAATTCGTACGTCGCCCACCTCGGGTCCAGCGGTTACTTTTTCAGCCGCGATTCCAGACCTGGACCACTACAACGGCCGTGGCGGCCGGGTCTTTCCCCTCTGGCGTGACGCCGAGGCCACGACGCCGAACCTCGAGCCGAAACTGCTGGAGTCTCTTACCGCGAAGTATAAGACGCCCGTGACGGCCGAGGATTTCCTCGCGTACCTGGCCGACGTGGCGGCCAATCCGGCGTACACGGCGCGGTTTCAAAAAGACCTCGCCCAACCCGGCTTGCGCATCCCCATCACGGCCCAGCCAGAGTTGTTCAGCCAGGCGGTTGAGCAAGGCCGGAGCGTGATCTGGCTGCACACGTTTGGCGAGCGCTTCGCCGATCCGAAGGCGGGTCGCCCGAAAGGTCCGCCGCGAATGCCGAAGGGACAAACGCCGATCATCCCCAAGGACGGCGCGATCCCGAACGATCCTGGTTCCATGCCCGATGAAATCCAGAACGATGAAGCGAAGCACCGCTTGATGATCGGCAAGGGTTACATCGACAACGTGCCGGCCGCGGTGTGGCGGTACGAAGTCTCCGGGAAGCGGGTGCTGACGCAGTGGTTCAGCTACCGGAAGAAGAATCGCGAGCGGCCGATCATCGGCGACCGCCGGGCGCCGTCGAAACTCGGCGACATCCAACCCGACCACTGGCTGGCAGACTACACGACTGAGCTGCTCAATGTCCTGAACGTCCTTGCATTGCTCGTGGAGATGGAACCCGCCCAGGCGCAACTCTTGGAGGCGATCTGTGAAGGACCAACCCTCGACTTCCGGCGATAACAATGAACCCGAGAGGCCAAAGACCATTCCGGACGATTTTATCTGGGATCCGGAGAATGAGTGTTGGTATCCCCCGGGAGAGCCGTCAACGTTCGACGTGGCAGCCTGGTTGCGGCAATTTGAGGAGGCGCGCCGTCGGGGAGATTTCGGCGGAGGCGGCTTGATTTCCGTGGACGAGCTCCGGGCCGCCGGGGCGCTCGACGTGCCCCCGGCCTGGCGGAAGTCGCTGTGCACCGGGCGCACCAAACGCGTCGAGCGCGATCTCTTTTCTGGTTTGTCTGGGGATGACGATCCACCCCCCGAGAAGCAACAGCCAACGCGAACCGACCCGGACGATGATGGATCAGCGGATGAACTTCGGTGATTTGTGGGACCTGGATCGTCAGGCTTCCAGCCGCACCAGCAAATCCCCCACTTCCACCTGATCGCCCGCCTGCACCAGCAGGTCGGCCACTTTGCCTTCGCACGGCGAGGTGAGCGTCGTTTCCATCTTCAGCGCTTCGAGCGTCAGCAGCTTTTGGCCGCGGGCCACGGCGTCGCCGGCGCGGACGGCCACGGTGACCACCATGCCGGGCATGGGGGCGGCGACTTGCTCGGGGGCCGCCGGGTCGGCCTTCGGGCGGCGGGCGGCTTGCACTTGTTCGGAGAGGTCTTGCACCGTCGCTTCGCGGGGCTGGCCGTTGAGCTCGAAGAACACCGTGCGGCGGCCGTCGGGGTGGGGGTCGCCGACGTTGAGGAACTTGAGAATCAGCGTCTTGCCTTGCTCGATGTCGAAGCTCACTTCCTCGCCCCGCTCCAGGCCGTAGAAGAAGACCGGCGTCGGCAGCACGCTGGTGTCGGAATATGCCTGTTGGTGGACCGTGAACTCCTGGTACACGCGCGGATAGAGCAGGTACGTCACCACGTCGCGCGGCGTGGCGGGCTGGCCGGTGAACCGCTCGACCTTTTCGGCCGTCGCCGCCAGGTCGGCCGGCGGCAGGCTGGCTCCGGGGCGGCCACGCAGCGGCTTCGCGCCCTTGAGGACGCGCTGGCGGAGCTTGGCCGGGAAGCCGCCTTCCGGCTTGCCGAGCTTGCCGGAGAGCAGGTCGATCACCGATTCGGGGAACGCCAGCTCGCGCGACGAGTCGAGCACGTCGTCGGCCGTGAGGTTGTTGGCCACCATGAACAGGGCCATGTCGCCGACCACCTTTGACGTCGGCGTGACCTTCACGATGTCGCCGAAAAGCTGGTTCACGTCGGCGTACATACGGCAGACTTCCTCCCACCGCGCGCCCAGGCCGACTGACTGGGCTTGCTCTAAGAGGTTGGTGTACTGTCCGCCGGGCATCTCGTGCAGGTAGACCTCGGCGCTCGAGGCTTTGACGCCCGCCTCGAAGGGGGCGTAGAAGTCGCGGACGTGGGCCCAATACCGGGAAATCTGCCGCAGGCTGTCGGGGTCCAGGCCGGTGTCGCGTGGGGTGAAGCGGAGGGCCTCGACCAGCGAATCGAGCGTCGGCTGAGAGCTGATGCCGGAGAATGGCGCGGCGGCGGCGTCGGCGATATCGACGCCGGCCTCGGACGCCTTGAGCACGGCGGCCGACTGCACGCCGCTGGTGTCGTGGGTGTGGAAATGGATGGGGATGCCGATTTCCTGCCGCAGGGCTTTGACGAGCTGCTCGGCCGCGTAGGGCTTGCACAAGCCGGCCATGTCTTTGATGGCCAGGATGTGTGCCCCCATTTTCTCCAGCTCTTTGGCCAAATCGACGTAGTACTTGAGGCTGTACTTCGGGCGGTCCGGATTGAGGATGTCGCCCGTGTAGCAGATGGCCGGCTCGCAGAGGCCGCCGGCCTCGATCACGGAGTCCATGGCCACCTTCAGGTTGGGCAGCCAGTTGAGGGCGTCGAAGATGCGGAAGAGGTCGATGCCGGCCTGGGCCGATTCGCGGACGAACTCCCGGACGACGTTGTCGGGGTAGTTCGTGTAGCCCACGGCGTTGGCCGCCCGCAGCAGCATCTGGAACAGCAGGTTGGGGATTCGCTCGCGAAGCTGAGCCAGGCGCTGCCAGGGGGACTCCTTGAGGAACCGCATCGAGGTGTCGAACGTGGCCCCGCCCCACATCTCCAGCGAGAACATCTGCGAGTTCATCCGCGCATAGGCGTCGGCGATGGACAGCATGTCGTGCGTCCGCATCCGTGTGGCCAGCAGCGACTGGTGGGCGTCGCGGAACGTCGTATCGGTGATGAGCAGCGCCTTTTGCTTGCGGACCCACTGCGCGAACTTCTCGGGGCCCAGCTCGGCCAGGCGCTCGCGCGTGCCGGGCGGAATGGGCTCCTTGGTATCGAGCGTTGGCCGGGGAGCGGCGTCGCGCCGCGACGGCTGGGGGCGGTCTTTGACGAGCG
>JBGQHD010000457.1:0-5008 GCA_041497795.1 Planctomycetia bacterium | reverse complement strand
TCGCCGCCGATCTTGTGGCAGGCAGCGCAGATTTTCTTGAACACCGCCTGCCCTTTCACCGCGTCGGCATTCACTCGCTGATATTCCTGACGGCGATGCTCGACGAGCTGCCGGAGTCGGTCGTCGGGCGACGGCAACCCGGCGGTGAGCTTGGCCAGGCGCGCCGCGGCGCCGTCGATCTGCGAACGATTGACGCCGTCGAGCACCACGCGATCTTGCAGCAGCGAGGCGGGCACCTTCCCCTGCTCGGCCGCCGTGAGCAGGCCCAGGCAACCCTCGCGCGTGCGCGATAGCCCTTGCGCGATCTCAAGCGCGAGCGCCCCCGGCGCGCTAGGCAGGTGCTTGAGCAAGGCTTCGCGCGCTTTGGCGCTATCGACGCCGGCCAGAGCAGTGGCTGCCTTACGACGAACTTCGAGCCCGTCGGCCCCATCGCCGACAATCGTATCGAATCGGGCGATCGAGCCGCCCGCGTCTACCGCCGCCAGCGACTCCACGGCCATCACGCGCAGCCCGGCGAACCTGCTGGCCCGGTCGGCGAGCGGTGCCAACGCGTCGGCGGCTTCGCGCACGTTCAGCTCCTTGGCGAATTCCAAGCCGGCGCGTGCCTTCCCCTCGTCGGTCGCCGTGAGCAGCTCGCGCGTCAGCCCGAGGGCCCACGTCCGCAGCCCCTCGGGCAAGGCCATGCCCCGCTCTTGCAAGGCCCGCTGGACGGCGCGGAGGACAATCCGCTGCTGATCCCAGGGCGTCTTTTGCAGTGACGAGGCGAATGTATAGACGTCCTCCAGGTGGTCGTAGTCGATGTGTCGCGCGGCGTGGTGCAGGTACTCCTCGCGCGGGGCATTCTTCAACGACTGAGTTTTGAGGAAGCCCAACACGAAGCGGGCCGACTCCGACGTGTGAACTCCCAAGCTGACTTCCGCCAAGCGGGCGTAATTCGCGTTGCTACGCGTCAAGGTGGGCGGGAGGACCTCGTAGTCCCGGTGACCGAGAAGGCTATCTCGCAGCACGATGCGCACGGTATGAATCAGGTGCGTGTCCTCTGGCGGGGTGTCCGCCCAGAGCTTCAAAAGCGCCGGCCATAGCATATCCAGGTCCTGTCTATGTTGGCCCAGCGCTTCGGCCGCCGCCCGGCGCACAAAGGCATTTTCGTCGCTCAGTCCATTACGGAATGGCGCAAGGTCGTATTCAACGTCCAGCGATGGCCGCCGCGTCGCAAAGGCCTTCATCAAGTGCACGCGCACCAGCGCGCTTTTGTCGGCCGCTAGTGTAGCGACTTGCCGGTTCGACAAGCCGCTGCACCGCTCAACGATCCAGAGACCGAAGGCGCGCTGCTCGGGCGTGGACATCGGCTTGCGGCGCCCGTCCCGGCCAGCCGCTTCTCGTTCAAACAAACGAGAGACTCGCTCCACGATCTCGCGCCCGTGGGAGTGGTCTGATCGATCAACCAGCTCGTTCGTGGCCAGCGTACGAACCGTAAGGTTGGGATGTCCCAGCAGCTCGATCAGTCGATCGAGCGACGCCTGCGTGATGTCGCCGGGCATCTTCGGCAACGGGTGCTTGCCGTCTTTGCCCCGGTAGACGATCCGCCAAATCCGCCCCCGCTCGCGGTCGCGCAGCGGGTGCGTCAGCGGCACTTCGTAGTGGCCGATGATGCGGTTGTAGAAGTCGGCCACGTAGATCGCCCCGTCCGGCCCGAGCTGCATGTGCACCGGGCGGAACCAGGGGTCGTCGCAGATGACGAAATCGGGCTGCTCGATGGCCCGGTAAGTCGAGCCGTGCGTTTCGAGTTTGTCGTGGTTGATGCGGCGCGTGACCGGGTTGCCGATGAAGAGCGTGTCCTGATAATCGGCCGGGAAATGATCGGCCGCGTAGTAGACGATGCCGGCCAGGCCCGTCGAGCCGTGCTGGTGCGACATGATCGTCGGCCCATAGCCCAGCCCGTCGTGCGGCTTGCCGAAGCTCGGGTACCAGGCCCCGCGGATCAACTGATACGCCGGCAGCGAGTGGCAGTCGGTCGAGAACAGGTTGCCCAGCGGATCGAACGCCAGCCCGAACGGGTTCACTTGCCCGTGCGTGAAATACTCGACGTGTGAGCCATCCTCGCGAAAGCGAAAGGTGTTGCCCGACTGCATGGTGATCGGCTTTCCGTCGGCCCCCTTGACCGTCGAGGTGTTCGAGAAGCCGTGGCAGGCGTAGACCCAGCCGTCGATCCAGCGGGTGAGGCTGTTGACCATGCCGTGCGTGTCGCCGTGGCCGAACTCGCGATAGATCGCCTCGCGGCTGTCGATCTTGCCGTCGCCGTCCGTGTCGCGGCAGCGGTAGAGGTTGGGGATGCTGTAGACGATCGCGCCGTCGGCCGTCGGCGTGACGCCGATCGGGATGTTCAGCCCGTCGATGAACACCGAGACTTTGCGTGCCCGGCCGTCGGCGGCGAAGTCCTCGAGCACGCTCACGCGGTCGCGGGCTTTGGAGGGATCCTTCGCCGGGAAGGGGTACTCGACCGATTGCGTGACGTACAGCCGGCCGCGGGCGTCGAAGCTCATGTTGATCGGCTTGCGGACGTCCGGCTCGGCGGCCACGAGCTGAATCTCAAAGCCCGGCGGCAGGCGAAACTGCTTGAGCTGCTCGCTCGGCGGCAGCGGATCGGTGGGGGCCACGTGCTGGGGATCGTCGCGCTGGGCCAAAGCGCTTTGCGGCGGGGCCGTCGTCGCCAAAGCCGTCACCAAACAGGGAACGATCGCCGCCGAACGCCAAAAACGCATGGTCTGTCTCCACAGTTTGATAATCCGGTGGTAGGCACACCCCACGTGTGGTCGGCGTAAAACGGAATTTGTTCCGTTAGCCGCATCCGTGGTTGCCTTACACCTGCCGGCGGGGCTGGAGAGCCTTGAACCCTGGAAATGCCTGATGCCCCGCCGGGCAGGTGCAGCGCCTGGTTAGCCGTCTGCGTCCTCCGGCAAGTCGTTGAAGAACTGCCGCACGTCGTAGTTTGCGATCGTGCGTGCAAGTTTCAAGGGCGAAACGCCGTGGCCGTTCTGTGCGTATGGGTCCGCCCCGCGTGCGCGCAAGAGTCTGATCACATCTCCGTTGCCTCGTGAATTGAACACGGCGTTTGACAATGGAGTGTTGCCGTGTGCATCGCGGGGATCGACAGGCGCTCCGGCGTCGAGCAGAATCGCAATGACGTCTGCTGCGTTGCTTTGCGCGGCGAAATGCAACGGGGTCCATCCGTCGTCATCAGGCGGGCCGGCGTCGATCCCGGACGCCAAAAGTTGCCGAGCACGCGCGGCATCGCCGTCGGAAGCCGCGTAGTGCAATGGTGTTCGGCCAGCTCGGTCAATACCAGGTCGCTCTTTGCGTTTCGGATGTTTCGCCGACATGGAAACCACCGAACTCTTTGACGGCTAACGACGGGAACAGATTCCGTTCTACGGCACACGGGGTGTGCCTATTCCGTTCGGCTAATTTAGATCACTTTCCGGCCGGCCGCACTGCAATTTTTTGCAGGTCGTTCAGCGTGCGGGCCAGGTAGATGTGGTCGAAGAGCGCACACTCGCCGTCGATGGCCGCCAGCGACAGGCCGGTCAGGTCGAAGCTGCCGAACTCGGCATAGAGGTCTCGCGTGTAATCGGCCCATTCCGCTGGGATGTCTCTCGACAGCCGCATGGCAGCGCCAAAGCTGGCCGGGCCTTCGCCCGCGTCGAAGCGGAAGCTCTTCTCCGGCGCCGTTTCTTCGGCATCAGCCGGCCCGAAGCGGCCATCATGGCCAACCTGCAGGGCGATGTGCTCGCCGCCCTTCTTCTTCCAGGCAAAACGCAGATAGCGATATTCCCCCAACCTGGGCCGTTCGCGAATCGCCACTGGAATGGCGAGCAGTCTGGCCGCGCCGCGCTCGGGCGGCGTGACCTTCAAGCTCGCCGCCCCCAGATAGTGGTCCGTGACGATGACCTCCGCCTTGCCCTCGCCGTCGGTGAGCCGCTTGGCGAAGTCGGCTTCTTCGTCGAACAAGCGGAGCAAGCCGGGGCGATCCTCCAGGATGGCGATGCCCCGCCAGTCGAGCTTCTGTGACGCTTCCGACGGGAGCAGGACGTCGATCTTCGCGTCCTTTCCCTGGTAGGGCCGGAGCGACACGACGAGCGGGTCGGGATCGCCTTGCGAGCCGATACGCTGCGGCACGTCGAACGAGCCGGCCGGACTGCCGTTTACCCGCACCTCGATCTTGCTCGCCGGGCCGTCAAAGCGGCTGACGGCCAAGCAGAGCCAGTTGTCGCTCGCGCGCGGCTTGAGCGAGCGCGAGAGCCGCAGGCCCGGCACGCGGGGCGACGTCTCGATCCGAAAGGCCGGGCTGTGGGGGTCGGTCTCGTCCCAGCGGCTGGAGATTTGAATCGGCTCAGCTTCATCGCTCTTCCGCGGGGACTGGAACGTCCAGCCCTCCCAGGCGGCAATCGTCGCCGGCGCGCGGCGGCGGATTTGCCGCTGCAGCTCCGCGCGATCCAGCTCCACTTCCGGCTCCAGCCAATCGACGAAGTCGCGGATGTTCAGCGGATCGGCCCCCGGTGGCCGGTCGCGATGCGCCGCGTCGGCCACCAGCGTGAGCGTGCGCGAGCCGGCGGCCGCCCCGCCGGGCGCGGGGGGGAGCGTGAGAGGCGGCGGCGCTGCGATGCTCTTGGAGCCAATCAACGGTTCGCTCCGAAAGACCGGCGCAGTTGTCGCATCGCCCAGGTGAACGAGTGCCCGTGCACAGCCCCCCTGACCGGCGATCTGGTCGAGGGCCAGCTTCGTGCGGAAGCTCCGCGCCTCGGCGGGCAACGGAAAGGTGAGCGTCTCGGGGGCATGGCTGCCGATCCCCCAACCGAAATCCTCACCGCCGGCGCGGAGCACGCCCCCCTGCACGCTGCGGTCCTTGCGCCACGTCCAATGGCCGCCGCCGGCCGGCGGGTCGCTCACTCGGCTGGGGTCGATGTCCGACAACGGCGCCTGGTGCGGCAGCCAGTAGCGGCGAAGCTGG
>JBGQHD010000456.1:0-5015 GCA_041497795.1 Planctomycetia bacterium | reverse complement strand
GTGAGCGGTCCGACGATCGCGGTCGCTCCAGACGGTCATTTTGTGGTTGTGTATAGCGGCGACGGAGCCACGGACCACAACGGTGTTTATGCGCAGCGATTCAATGCCGACGGCACGAAAAACGGCGCGGCGTTTCTCGTCAATAAGAAATCCAACACCGCGGAAGGCGACGCCGCCCTGGCGATGGCGCCGAACCCAAGCGTGGCTGGTTACGACTTCGTCGTCACCTGGACCGGCGTGCAGGGCCAACAGAATGCGGCGTACGCGCAGCGATTCAGCGCTAGCGGGACCGCGGTAGGCAACGTGATTACCATTCCGAGAATCACGAAGACGTTGGATAGTTCCGTGGCGATCGATGCCTCAGGTAACTTCGCCCTGGGTTGGGCAGAAGGTACTGCGGACTTCGGTCATCAACAACGGCTGCAACGCTATAACAAGAACGGCTCTCCGGTGGGCAGCACGATCACCCTCCCCTCCGTTGGGGAAGGCATCATGATGGCTTACGATGCCGCCGGCAACCTGGGCGTAGTGTACCAAAGAAACCTGCAGAATCAGCCCAACGGCATCGCCCTGCACGTCTTTGATACCAACGGCAACGACTTGCTGGGCACAGGACCCGAAACGCTCCTTGCTGGGGCCGCTGAACGTGCCCGACGGCCGTCGATCAGCCTTGATAATACCGGGCACTTTGTCGTGGCCTGGGAGGCCGACGATGACTACGGCAAGGGCGTGTATGCCCGCCGCGTCAGCAACATTAGCGGCGGAACGGCTACCTTAGAGAACACGTTCTTGGTGTCCCTGTATACCTCGCACGACCAAGTGGCCGCTTCGATCGCCAGAACGGCGGACGGGTTTATGGTCGTCTGGAATGGGGCTGGGGACGGTGACGACCAAGGCGTCTTTGCAAAGCGCTTCGCAGTGTAACGGTTGCGATAACCGTTCCACCGAACAAAGGTCGTGTCGCTGCCGGTAGGTCGTGCTCGCTGCGCATCGCCGTTCGAGCCGCTGCGAGACTACGCGTCGGTCGTTCCCTGAATTCGCTTCGTGATCCGAGATTCCTCAACCGCCGACGGCCAGACGCTGGGGCAGGCTCGGGATTTGTTGCGAGACTCGCTGCGGCAGATGGAAGAGCGCCAAACGCCGTGGTGCCAGCGAGAGTCCGTCAGCCGCGCGGCCCACGCGAGCCTGCGTATCGCCGATACGGGAGCGCCTCCTACCAAGCCCGCGTGCTGCTGGAAGACCACGACGGCCTGCTACGATTGGGCCTAGGCGGCCGCGCCAAGATGCACACGCCCCCGCGCACGCTGGCCCAGCGGCTGTGGCGATACTTGACCCTCACCTTCCGGTTTGGGGCGTAGCAACTGCTCCACTGCCCATCGCCTTCGCCCTGCTACGCCTTCATCCTGGCGAGGCATCCACCTTGCCCCTCCGCTGCGGTGGACCTAGAATCGCGCACCAACTGAGCCGGTTTCTTGTCTCCTTTCCTCGGTTATCCCCGCAGTGCCTGCGACTGTTGCGCCGCCTTCCGCGGATGAAGCCCAGCCCGGCGATCCGGCCGCGGGCGCCGCTGGGGCTGGTTCGCGGCTCTGGGGCATGCTCTTGAAGCGCGTGCCGGCGCTCGACGCTTTGCGGGGCTATTCTTCGCGGGTTTTGGCCCACGACGCCGCGGCCGGGCTGACCGTCGCCGCCGTGGCGGTGCCGCAGGCGATGGCGTATGCCCAGATCGCCGGCATTCCGCCGCAATATGGGCTGTACACGGCGATCGTGATGACCGCCGTGGGGGCGCTCTTCGATTCCTCCAAGCAGCTCATCAACGGGCCGACCAACGCCATTTCGATTGCCACGCTCAGTGCCCTGGTGGCGTTCTCCGATGCTGAGAGAGTGCCGGCGGCGATCCTGCTGACGCTGCTGGTCGGCGGCGTGCAGCTTGGCATCACGCTGCTGCGGCTGGGCGACTTGACGCGATATATCTCGCACGCGGTGATTGTCGGCTTTACGGTCGGCGCCTCGGTGCTGCTCGTGCTCGATCAGCTCAAGAACCTCTGCGGCCTGCCGGCGCTGGGCGGCGCCGACGACCATTTTCTCAAGCGCTTCTGGTTGACCATGTCGCAGGCGGGTCAGGCTAACCACGCCGCGCTGGCGATCGGGCTGGGCTCGATCGTCGTGGCGCTCGCGCTGCGCTGGATCGGCCGGCTCATTCGCGTGCGCGTTCCGGACCTGCTGCTCACCGTCATCGTCATGGCGGCGGTGGTGGCCCATTGGCAGCTCGACCAGGCGGGCGTGAAGCTCGTCGGCGAAATCCCGCGCAGCCTGCCTTCCTTCGAGCTGCCGCAGGTCCGCTGGGACTGGGTACACAGTTTGGCGAGCAGCAGCCTGGCGATCGCCGTGCTCGGCCTGCTCGAAGCGATCTCGATGGCCAAGGCCATCGCCTCGCGCACGCGCCAAAAGCTCGATATCAACCAGCAGTGTCTCAGCGAGGCGGTGGCCAACGCCACGGGCAGCCTGTTCCAGTGCATGCCCGGCTCCGGCTCGCTGACCCGCTCGGCGATCAATCAGCAAGCCGGCGGCCGAACGCAATGGTCGGGCGTGATCTCCGCGGCGGCCGTGGCGTTGACGATGGTGCTCTTCGCCCCGTACGCCCGCTTCATTCCCAAGGCGGCCCTGGCCGGCATCCTGATGCTGTCGGCCGGGCGGATGGTCCAATGGCGCGAGCTGGGGCGTTACCTGCGGACCACGCGGTTCGACGCCACGATTGTCTGCCTGACGGCGGTCTCGGCGGTGGCGGTGTCGATCGAGTTTTGCGTGCTGATCGGCGTGCTGCTGTCGTTCGTGCTGTATGTTCCCAAGGCGGCACGCGTGCATATGACCGAGCTGACGCTGACGGGCGACCGCATCGTCCGCGAGCGCGTTTCGTCCGATGAGCGGTGCAACCGCCTGCGGATTTTCTCGCTGGAGGGGGAGCTCTTTTTCGGCGCGGCCCCGGACCTGGAAGAGCACTTGGAGAAGATCGCTGCGACGGCCGACGAGGGCGTGCGTGTCGTCGTGCTGCGGCTGAAGCGGATTCGCAACCCCGACACCGTCTGCCTGGACGTGCTAGGCCGCTTCATCGACCGCACGAAAGAGCTGGGCCTGACCGTCGTGTTTTGCGGCGTGCGCCCCGACCTGATGCGGGCCTTGACCGCCGGCGGGTTGGTCCGCCGGCTAGGGCAAGAACGCATGTTCGTGTTCACGGAGACGGGGGCGATTTGGTCGAGCACGCTGGAGGCGATCCGCTTCGCCTATGAAACGCTCCGCGACGACCGCTGTGACCACTGCCCCCGCCGCGACCTGGACCTGACCGACCGAGATGGGTGGCATTACGTGATCTAAAGTGACCGCGCACGCCACGGGTCAGCGCGATGTTTGGTCGGTGCAGCGCCCGCTGTAGGACAGCTACGTTCGCCCAAACAGATTGGCCCGCGCGCCGAATCGGTGCTTTCGGCGTCACGATCGGGAATTCGCGCTGGGCGCGCCGCCACCTTACGCTTTCCTGAGCCAGTTGCGGAGCATTTGCCACAGTCGCTTCGCAAATCCCTGCGCCTCGTACCGACGCCCGGCGGTGACAACTTGGCCGGCCCCATCCTGGCGAGACTTGGCTGCCGCCGCGCCAAGAACGATCGCCGCGCCGGCCAGCGGTTGGCCCGAGACGGTCAGCGCGTCGTCTTTCCTGCCCTTGGGTTCCGACTCGTCGTCGGCGGTCGTGTTAGCCGCCCGAGGGGTGCCCACCGCGCCGACCAACGGCGATGATCGGTCCACCGCGATGGGGTCGATGACTTCGACGTCGCCGGCGGTCGGCGCCGTCGCCGGACGGACGGTACCGGCCGCTAGGGCCTGCTCAGCCAGCAGACGTTGCCAAAGCCGCTCGATCTCTTCAAGCGACAATCTCTGGGCCATCTCGTTGGCCGCCTTCGACTTGGCGGGCGCCTTGCTTCCCGGCGGTTTGTCCTGAGTCTCTTCGGGCCGCTCCGAGTCTACCACGCGGCCGCCGCGAATCGTCAGCACCTCGCGGAAGATGGGGATTTCCCGACCGTCGCGCCGCAGGAGCAGGCGGTACTTGCCGTCGGGCAAACGGCTATACAAGGCGTCGAGGTCCTTCAGCACGTCCAGCTTCAACGCAATGTGGTCCAGCACCTGCTCGTCGGGCGAAAGCACTTCCAGGATGACGGCGTCTTCGTCCGCCGTCGCCAGATCGGCGACGGCCGCCCGCACCTCGGCGGCGCGAGTCGCCTCGCCGGAAACCTGGCGGACCGAAAACAGCGAGTCCGCCGAGCTGACGCGAGGGATGCCCAGCGCAGCGACCTGGGGGGTGGTATCGATGCGCTTCTGCGCCAGCCCTTCGCCGGGCACCCCGGCCAGAGCGACGCCCGTGAGAATGCTCAACTCGTCGCCACTCCTCGTCACCGTAAAGTTGGGAGTTTCGCCCGACGTGGTGGAACCAAAGTGGACGATCGTTTGGGGCCTGCTGTCAAAGAAATTGATGTTGGGATCGTTGACGAGCGTGAAAGCCATGGGGATGGGTGCGGCCGGGTCACCCGGGTCTGGAAGATTGTCCGGCGAGTAGACGTGGGAGTATACGTGCTCTGTGCCGCCCTCCAACGCCGTGAAGGTCTCCACCGTGCCGTCGCTCCAGTCGATCGTCAGCGAATAGTTCCGTTCACCGGCCTGGCCGAACGTGATGTGGAACTCGGCTTCACCCTCCGCCGTGATTTGCGGCGTAACCACGTTGATCGCGAAGTTGAGGTCCCCCGGCAATTGGCCGGCGACGCCCGGATTGGCTGCCGGCGGCTGCTGACCGAAGACGCCGGGGATCGTGGGCTGCAAGGGGTCGAAGCTGCGAATGAAGGCCCCGGGCTCGATTTTGGCCGTCCCACCCGCGATGCCGGTCACGTCGTTGCCGCTAACGACCTCGAGGACGATGCCGGAGCCCTTGATGGTCAGGTTCGCGTCGGCCCTCAAATCGATTCTGCCCTCGGCGG
>JBGQHD010000455.1:0-5022 GCA_041497795.1 Planctomycetia bacterium | reverse complement strand
TCTGGCGAGTTCAGCTACGGTTACTTCTTCCTCGGCCGATACGGCGTGAACATCCACGTGCCGTCCGGATTGACCGTCAGCACCTCGTCCACGTCGCTCGTCGATTCCAGCGGCTGGAAGTAGTTGTCGATCTCCTTCCGCAGTTCCCGAGGGCGGTCGGTGGTGATCGAATCGGCCCCCAGCGCCACGTAGCGGGCCGCGTCCACCAGGTCGTTCACCGTGTAGACGTGGAACTCCAGCCCCGCTTGGCGCACCTGGCGGATGAATTCGGCGTTAGCCCAGCGGCACTTGTTGACGTCGATGCCGTCGGCGCGGATCGCGCGGGCCACGCGGACGATCTCGTCGGCCGTGTTGGAGAGCTTGCCGGTCTTCTTGTCCCAATACCACCAGTAGAGCCAGTGGGCCTTGACGTGGGGCAGCTCCGCCTTGACGGCCTGGATGATCGCCGGGTCGAAGGCAATGACGATGAGCTGCCGCGGCTTCAGCCCGGACTTGTCGAGGATCCGTTTGAGATGCTTGGCGATCTCCGGGCGGTCGTCCTTGATCTCGATGTAGATGCCCCGGTCCTTGGGGACGGCGGCCAGGATCTCCTCGAGCGTGGGGATTCGCGTGCCTGCATACTTGGCGTCTTTCGATGCGCCGACGTCCAACTCGCGCAGCTCGGCCAGCGTGCTCTCTGTCACGCGCCGGTTGGGCTGCTTGGGGGCCACGCGCCGCGTGTCGTCGTCGTGCAGGCAGACGATCTGCTCGTCGCGGGTGAGCCAGAAATCGCCCTCGACGAAGTCGGCGCCCTCCTCGAAGGCCAGGCGGAACGCCGGCAGCGTGTTCTCCGGCGCGGCGTGCGACGCCCCGCGATGGGCGACCAAGATGACCTTCTCACTCGCCACGGTCTTGTCCCCCGCGGGCGCCTGATTGCGTTCGACTGCAAGCGACAAGGCACCTGCACTGACCACCATGATGGCCGCGCAGCACGCCAACCTGCTCATGGGAACCCCCTGCCGCGAAAGAGCGAAGTCCGGAGCCGAAGCACTGCTCAATCGGCCGCCGGGCTCGGCTTGCCGCGCCCCGGTTCGGCGAGCACGTGCTCGAACTTGCCGAAGATCATGCGGCCGGCGCTGGTTTGCAGCACGCTGGTGACGGCGATTTCCACGGCCCGGCTGACGTGCTCGCGGCCCGCTTCCACGACGACCATCGTGCCGTCGTCGAGATAGCCGACCCCCTGGCCCGCCTCCTCGCCCTCCTTCACGATGGTCACGTTCAGGTGCTCGCCCGGCAGGCACACCGGCTTCAGGGCGTTGGCCACGTCGTTCAGGTTGATGACTCCCACGCCGTGCAGGCGGGCGACCTTGTTCAGGTTGTAGTCGTTGGTCACGATCTTGCCGTCGAGGTGCTTGGCCAGGAGCACCAGCTTTTGATCGACCGGCTGGCCGGCGCACTCGGGCAGGTCTCGCTCGAAGATCAGCAGATCGACCTCGTCGTTGGCCCGCAGGCGGTTCATGATGTCCAGGCCGCGGCGGCCGCGGCTGCGCCGCAGGCGGTCGGAGCTGTCGGCGATGGCCTGCAACTCGGTGAGCACGAAGCGGGGCATGATGAGCTGGCTGTCGAGGGCCTTGGTCTCCACCACGTCGGCGATGCGGCCGTCGATGATCACGCTCGTGTCGAGGATGTAGGGCTTGCGCCCCTTGACCTCTTTGGAAAACTCCACGTAGGGGATGATGAAGCGAAAGTCGTCCCGCGTCTGCAGCAGCAGGCTGATGCACAAATAGCACAAGAGTGCGCCCATCATCAGCGGCACCAGGCGGTGCAGCGGCTGGACCGTCGTGGGCGTGACTTTTGGCTCGATCACGTCCAGAAAGGGCGCCACCGCCAGGCCGGCGATATACGTCAGGAACAGCCCCACGATCAGGCCGAAGTACACGGCCGAGATTGTGGTCAGTTGCTTGTTCCGCAGCGACATGTCGAGCAGCACGACCCCGAAGGCGACGGCCATCAGCACGCCAAACACCAGAAACGAGATCCCGGCCGAGGATAACTCGTACTCGGTCAGCGTCAGCACCGCCAACCCCCCGATGACGAGGAGAAACGCGGCGCGGAGGACCCACAGTGGGAGGTTTTCCCGCAGATTCTCGAATTCCGGCTTCGGCATGGCGACGGGTGGTTGGATGAAGGCGGGAGGTCAACCGTGTGGGCTGCCCGCAGCTATGGTATCAGCCGGCGAAAGTGGAACCAAGGGCTGGACGTTATGAGTTATGAGGGGGGCGCCGGGTGCCCGTCAGTCGTCGCTCCGCTGGGGCAAGCCCGGGGCAAGCCCAGCGGTGCCTTACGGTTAACCAAGTGCCATTAAGCTTCAGCCCATCCGCTTCAGCGGCCTGAAGGCCGCACTACGAACACGGCTAGTGGTTGAAGACGAATTCCAGCGAGTTCAGCATGCTCCAGGCGAGGTCTTCCGCGCCACGGCGGCGCGACGGAGCGGCGCGCAGGTAATCGACCGCGGTCTGGCGTTCCTCGGCGGCCGGGAACCGGGCGAAGAACGTCAGGTACAGCTCGTCGGCCAGCGGGCCGTCATCCGGCGCGGCGGCGGGCGGGGCAGCAGCCCGGCTGCTGGGAGCAGCCGGGCTGCTTAGCTTCTGCACAAGCCGTGCTACCTGGCCGCCCTCGTGTCCGATCTTGCCGTGGATTTGCGGCGAATTGAGCAGGTGCAGCACTTGCCCGATGGTGGCCTCCGTCGCCCGCTCGCACTCGCAGGCCGTTTCCCGCACCGGGCGGCCAAAGGTCTTGAGGAAATAGTGGGGCGAGCGATTGTCCCACAATTGAATCGCCCGGCAGCCATCCGGAACGCCGGCGAACTTCTCGCCCACGCCGGTCGTCTGGCAGACGGCGTCGAGCAGCACTTCGGCCGGCAGGCGCTTGAGCACGGTGCGGGAGTAGTTCTGCTCGTCGCGTTGGTTCGTCGCGTTGGGAGCGGTCGAAAGCTGATACGTCCGCGAGGCGGCGATCGCGCGGATCAGCTCGTGCACGTCGTACCGGCTGTCGATCAAGTGCTTCGCCAGGGCATCGAGCAGCGCCGGATTGGTCGGCGGGTTGGTGTCGCGGAAGTCGTCCACCGGCTCGACCAGCCCTCGGCCCAGGAAGCGGGCCCAGACCCGGTTGGCCATGTTGCGGGCGAACCAGGCGTTGTCGCGGTCCGTGAGCCACGCGGCAAGCTGCCGGCGCCGGTCGGAGCTGTAGGACGGATTTCCAATCCGTCCGCTCGTGTTTCCCTTTGGCCCGGACGGATTGGAAATCCGTCCTACGTCGGCCGCTTGCATCCCTAACGGGTGTTGCGGCACGGCCTTCCCCGTCCGCGGATTGGTCGTCACCGGCTCGCCGGCGGCGAAGAGCACGTCGCCCAGCGGCGACTTCTTGGTTCGCAACTGGGCGAAGTGGCCCACCATGCCGTAGTAGTCGTCCTGGCTCCAGCGGTCGAACGGATGGTGATGGCACTCGGCGCACGCGATCCGCACGCCGAGGAACACTTGCGACCAGGTGCTGGCCATCTCGCCCGGCTTTTGCACGACGCGGAAGAAGTTACCCGCCGGCGCTTCGGCCAGCGGCCCCTCGGCCGTGAGCAGCTCACGGGCGAACTGGTCCAGCGGCTGATTGCGGGCGAAGCTCTCGCGAATCCAGCGGTAGTACGCGTAGGCCTGCTTGTGACCCAGCGCCTGCCGATCCACCCGCAGCAGGTCGGCCCACAGGAGCGCCTGGTAGTCGGCGTACTCGGGCCGCTTGAGCAGCTCATCGACGAGCCGCTTGCGCTTGTCGGCTCGCGTATCCGCCAGAAACGCGCGGGCCTCGGCGGCCGTCGGCAGCGTGCCGATCACGTCGAGATACACGCGCCGCAGATAGGTGGCGTCATCGGCCACGTCGGACGGCACGATGTTCAGCTTGCGAAGCTGCTCGTACACCAGGCGGTCGATGAAATTGTGCTCAGCCGGATAGGACGGTTTCTCCACGCGCCTCTGGTCGGCTGGTTCTGTGCGGGGAATGAGGGCACGAAAGACGTCCACTGCTCCCAAGTAGCTGGCCATCACGGCGACTTGCCCCGGTGTCTCACCGGCGGTTACCAAGCCGCCGTCGCTCACCGTGGCCAGGGCGTCGTTGTTCGTCTGGAACTTGGCCAGCGGCGTGACGTCCTCGGTGCGGCCGTCGCTGTAGCGGGCAAGGACGCGAAGTTGTTGCTCGCTGCCGGCGGCGGACGGATTGGAAATCCGTCCTACGGGAGAAGACGTCATCAGCACGCGCTCTCGCGGCGCGATCTGGATGGAGACCACCTTGGGATCATCGTCTCGCCCGCGCGGCAAGCCTGCGACGATCCAGTCGCGCAGCGTGGCATACTCCAGCGAATCGCGGGAAAGCCGCACGCCGCCGCCGTGCGGAGCGCCGCCGCAGGCCTTGAGCAGCAGCAGGCTCCGCTCGGCGGCGGCCGGGAAGACCCGGCGGCCGCGTCCTTCCTTTGTCAGGGCGTCGTAATCGGCGGCCGGATCGAAGCCGAAGACGGAGAGCTTGAAGCCGTTCTGCCCCTCCGCCTTGCCGTGGCAGCCCGAGCTGTTGCAGCCGTGCCGGCTGAGGATAGGCACGATGTCGTTCTCGAAGTTGAAGCGCCGCACCGCCGCCGCGTTGCGCACGGTGACGGTGATCGTTTTTGTTTGTCCCGCAGCCGTCACCTCGACCGTGCCCTGCCCATCCGCCACGGCTCGCACGACGCCGTGGGCCGACACGTCGATCACCCGCGGCGCGAGCGAGCGGAATTGGGCCTGCCGCGTCAGATCGATCAGCCGGCCGTCGGCCCTTTGCCCCTCCACGAGAATCGCATGCTGGGCCCCGGGCGTGGACAGCTCCAGGCGCGGCGGATCGGCGCTGATCGTGACAATCGACGGCCCTTCAGCCTGGACCACGCCAACGAGGCACAGGCACAGCCATCCTGTTGAAAGGACGCGCGGCATGCGGAGAGCGGGGGGGAGGGATTGGGGTGGGCCAGCGCGG
>JBGQHD010000454.1:0-5030 GCA_041497795.1 Planctomycetia bacterium | reverse complement strand
GGCTGGTTTGGTGAGCGAGCCTGAGCGGCGATGCGCCACTTCTTGTCCTTGGTCAACGCCACGGTGAAGCGGTCGGACCCGAAGCGAGCCTCGATGGCTCCCGTCACCGCGCACGGCGCAGCGGGCAGCGCCATCTCGGCTGCGGTCGATTTGACGTGTTCGGGAATATCGGTCACCAGCAACGAATACGGCAGTGCCGTACCGTGCGGCGTCGCCAGCCGATATTCCAGCGAGGCTTCACGTGGACGAGTCTCTCCGAGACTCGCACTGGCGTCTCGGAGAGACGCGGCCACGGGGGGAAACGTCACATCTCGCGCGACGGTCTCAAGCTGGGCCGCTCCGGTGGCGACGCCCATGCCGACGAACTCCACCCGGCGGGTCTCGCCGCGACGGCCAGCCGAGGGATAGGCCGCCAGCACATTAGGGCCAGCGGTGAGCAGCAGGCGGTAGACATACGACCGGTCGCCGGCGAAATCCAGGTCGTGCAGGCTGACGGTGTATTGCACGCCGGCTTGAGCGAGAAAGGTGACGGTCAGGTCGCGCCCCTCGGTATCGGCCACGTCCACGATCGGCTTCCGCTCCGCGGAGCCTGCGCCGGCTTCGCGAACTTGCAGCATGCCGTTCCAAGGAGCGCCCAGCCGCCGGGCCAGAAGCTCGATCGTCACCGGGCCGGTCTTCGGCACGCTGAACTGGTACTGGTCGATCTCCTCGATCAGGCGTATCTGGCCGGAAACCGCGACCGGCAGCGCCGGCAGCACTTGCGGCGATTTGCGGCGGGCATCTTCGACGATCTCTGGAGCGCTGCCCACATGGAACACGCCCGGAGGCGATCCTCCATTCGCGTTGGCCGCCTGCCAGCGGACGAGCCCCGGCGGCACGTCGGCGGGGATCGTCAAGCGGGCCTTGAACTCGCGCGGCAGCGGCCACGCCGGCCCGCGGGCCTTCGCGCCGAACCAATAGGGCGGTTCGGGAACCAATACGGCGCTCGGCGGGCCGATCAGCTCCAGCTTGATCCGCGGATCGTGCACGAAGAGCTGCATGTCCGGCGTCCAATCGTAGCCGCCGAGAATCACCTCGCGCGTCGTGCCAGCCTGGCCCCCGGAGGGATAGACGTAACCGATCTCGGGAGCCAACTGGGCGTGTGCGACGCGTGCCAGGCCGAAGACGGCGATCATGAGAGCTAATGATGCGAATCGCATAAGATTAACTCGTCCGGAGCAGGGCTGCTCGCTTGGCTCGGTGGAAGTGCGCCACCAAACGCGCCGTAAAATCCGTGTGAAGATGGTCGTCCACCTTGGCGACGTTCGGTGGGACGTCCGGCGTTGTCAACAGGAGTGTAAGCTGCTTCAACAGCTCGCGCTTGTCATCGACGGACAGGAGTCTCACGGCTGCCAAGATCTCGGCGACGGTGTGCATGGCCCAATCAACTTTATTGGAACAATCACATCCTCCGCTTCACGCCACCAAGCCCGGGATCAGCTTGCCCTCGCCGATGATCGGCACCGGCCGGCCGAGCGGGTCGGAGTATTCCTTGTCGGGGTCGATGCCCAACAGCGTGTGGATGGTGCGCAGCAAGTCGGCGACGCTGACCGGGTCGCGGGTGGGGGCGGCGGCCTGCTTGTCGGTGGCGCCGATCACCAGGCCCGGCCGCGTGCCGCCGCCGGCAAACAGGATCGACTGGGCCATCGACCAATGGTCGCGGCCGGCTTGCGCGTTGACGCGCGGCGTGCGGCCCATCTCGCCCATCATCACCACCAAGGTCTCGTCGAGCAGGCCGCGATCGGCCAGGTCGGTGACCAGGGCGGCGAAGGCCCGGTCGGCCGGCGGAATCAGGTCGCCGGCCAGGCTGGGGAAGCAGTTGAAGTGCACGTCCCAGCCGGGCGAATCAATGCCCACGAACCGGCAGCCGGCCTCGACCAGCCGCCGGCCCAAAAGGGCGCATTGGCCGATCTGCGTCATGCCGTACGACTCGCGAAGTTTCGCCGGCTCGTCCTGAATGCGGAAGGCCTGGCGGGCGGCGGGCGAGGCCATCAGGCCGGCGGCCTTGGAGTAATACTCCGCCATTGCCGCCGCTCGCCCGGTCCGCTTGCGGTCGCGCTCCAGCCCGGCCAGCAGCCGCTGCCGCAGCACGTGCCGGGCAGGCGATAGCCCTTCGACTTGGGCCAGGTCTTTGACCTCGAAGTCCGGCTGGCTGGGATCGGCTTCGATCACGAACGGCGCGTACTCCACGCCGTAGAAGCCCGGCCCGCCGGCCGACATTGGGTGCGGCAGGTTGATGTACGCTGGCACGGTGGAACGTGCGGCTGCCGATCCGGCCGAAGATGCCGTTGAAGATGTGGCGCCGCGCGGCTCCAGCTCGCGGGAGACGATCGACCCCAACGACGGGTAATGCTCGTTCGTGGGGATGGGATGCTCGCCGTCGGCGAACGGCGGGCGGCGGCCGGTCATCACGTAGTAATAGCCGGTCATGTGGCCGTTGTCGGCATGCGTGTGGCTGCGGACGACCGTGAACTTGTCCGTGATCTTGGCGCAGTTGGCGCAATGCTCGGTGAAGAACACGCCGGGCGACTTCGTGGAGATCGTCTTGAACGGGCCGCTGATCTCGGAGGGGGCCTCCGGCTTGGGGTCCCACATGTCCTGATGCGGCGGGCCGCCTTCCAGGAAGATGAAGATGCAGGCCTTGGCCTTGGCCTTCGACTTGGCCGCCTGGGCGGCGGTGGCTTCCGCCTCCAGCAGCCGCGGCAAGCTCAGCCCGGCGAAGAGCCCCGTCGTGCCCAGCCGCAGCATCTGACGGCGCGACAATCCGTCGCAGAACCGCTGGCCACGCCCGGGAAGTTGCAAGTTCAGCATGACGCCCTCTAATGGTTGTACAAAAACTCTTTCGTGTTCAGCGCCGCCCAAACCACGTCCTCGACGGCCTGACGACGGTCGCCGCCGGGCGTGTCAAAGGCCGTTCGCAGCAGCGTGCGCTCGGAGGCGGTGGGAAAGCGGGACAACGTGCCCAAGTACACCTCGTCGATCAATTGCTCGGGCGTCAGCGACGATTCCGCCAGCCGCCGGGCGGTGCCGTGGCGGTGGGTGATCTTCTCGTTCACTTCGGGCGAGTTCATCAGGTGCAGCGCCTGCGAGATGCTCGGCTCGTTGCTCCGTTCGCACTCGCACACCGTCGCCCGGACCGGCCGGCCGAAGATGCGGAAGAAATACGACGGCATGCGGTTGTCCCACACCTGGATCGAGCGCACGCCGAGCGGCCAGCCGTTGAACTTCTCCGGCACGCCGGTCGTCTGGCAGATCGCGTCGAGCAGCACCTCCGCCGGCAACGCCTTCGGCCGAACGTGGGAGAAGTGCTGCCGATCGTCGCGGTTCGTGGCGTTCGTCTCGCCGCTGAGCTGATAAGCCTGCGAGCCCAGCAGCGTGCGGGTGAAGGCCCGCAGGTCGTAGCGGACCTCCCTCAAGTGGGCCGCCAACGCATCGAGCAGCGGCTCGTTGGTGGCCGGATTTGTGATCCGCAGGTCGTCCAGCGGATCGACGAGGCCCCGGCCGAAATAATGCGCCCACAGCCGATTGGCAATCGCCCGAGCGAAGAACGGGTTTTCCGAGCCAGTGACCCAAGCGGCCAGCACTTGCCGGCGGTCGGCGACGCCGGTGAAATCGGCCGGCTTGGCCCCCAAGGCCCGCGCCGGCACCAGCTCTCCGGTCCGGGGGTGCTTTTGATCGATGCCCGCCTTGGCCACGACCGCTTCGCTGCCGTCGGGCAATCGCTTCAGTGAAACGCCGGTAAAGAAGCCCGCCAGGCCGGCGTAATCGTCCTGCCCCCAGCGTTCGCTGGGATGGTGATGGCACTGGGCGCATTCGATCCGCACGCCGAGAAAGAGCTGGCTCACCGATCGGCTGGCCAGCTCCGGCTGGTCGAGCGCCTTGAAGAACGCGGCAGGGCCTTCGCTTTGCACGGGACCTTGGGCGGTGAGGATTTCCCGCACCATCTCGTCGTAAGGCCGGTTCTCGGAGAACTGCCGCCGCAGCCAGCGCGTCAGGCCGACGACCCCCTGCGGCGTGACCTTGATCTTGTCGGCCCGCAAGATGTCGCCCCACTTCATGGCCCAGTAGTCGGCGTACTCCGGCCGGCTGAGCAGGGCATCGATCAGCCGGGCACGCTTGTCCGGCGCCGTGCTGGTGAGGAAGGCCCGGGCCTCAGCCGCCGTCGGCAGCGTGCCGATCGTGTCGAGGTGCACCCGGCGGAGGAACGTGGCGTCATCGACCCCGTCGCTGGGCTGAATGCCGAGCCGCTGGAGCTTGTCCCACACGTGCTTGTCGATGAAGTTGTTCTCCGCCGGCCGACGGACCGTCATGCCGGTGCGTGGCAGGGTGACGCGGCAGACCGCCACGTGACCCAGATAGCGCACCAGGATCGCCGCCTCGCCCGGCACGTCGCTCGCCGTCAAGAGGCCGCGCGGGCTGGCCTCGACGATCTGCCCGGCATTCGACAGGTAATCGGTCTCCGCCGTGACGCAGCGCCGCTCGCCCCGGTCATCGACCGCCGTCACGCGAAGCTGCTGCGTGCCGACGGCTGGCATGACCAGGTTCGCCGGCTCGACTTCAATTGAGACGATCTGCCGCTCGTCGGGCACCGACCGCGGCGCGCCCGATTCAATCCACCGCCGCAGCCGCTTGTACGCGGGACTGTCCAGCTCGATCTTTCGTCCGCCGCCGTGCGGCAGAGTCGCCGTGGCCTTTTGCAGCAAGAGACTGCCGTTAGGGCTGGCGACCATGATCCGCCGGCCGCGGCCTTCCTCGACGATCGCCTCATAATCGGCCGCCGCGTCGAAGCCCAGCAGGCTGAGCTTGAACCCGTTCTGCCCCTCCGCCTTACCATGACACCCGCCCGCGTTGCAGCGTCCTTTCGTCAGCACCGGAGTGATTTCCCGTGCAAACGACAAAGGAGCCGGCTTTTGCAACCCCTGCACCGTGACGGGCACCTCCACCTGCTGCGTGCCGCGGCGGATCAGCAGGCGCGTGGTCCCCTCCGCCAG
>JBGQHD010000453.1:0-5031 GCA_041497795.1 Planctomycetia bacterium | reverse complement strand
TTGCCGTTTTCGACGATCTCCACGATCGACTTGGGGCCACCTCCGACGGGGCACTTGATGTTCCGGTTATCGGCACTCTCCAGCTCTCCCTTGGCGGTGACCGTGACGACCAGGTCCCCCTTGGCCACCTTGTCGGTGAGCCAATTCGGCTGTTCGCCGCCGCCGAGCCTTCCCACGGCGATCGCCGTGCTGGCGGCGACCACGGCGATGACCCCCAGGCCGACCGCGACAATGACCCAAGTGCGGGTGGGTGGGGTGGGCGGCGGCGACTCTTCCATCTGATCGAGGCCGCCCACCGCTGCGGAGAGGCTGGCGGCGAGACTATTCGCCAAGCGCGGTTCCACTTCCGTCATAGCCATAGTCGAGATCCTGCGATTGGTGGATGGCGTGCTACGTGCCGGCGCGCAGCGCGGCCGGCGGGAGGGTCCAAGTATTCTAACACCGCGCGCGGCAGATGTGGACCGCTGAGGGGCGCGATTTGTGCCAAATCCTGAGCCGCCCTATTGCAGCCGCTTCATCGCCCGGACGAAGACGTCGTCCAGCTTGCCGAGCTGGCCAAACGCCGCCTCGAAGTCTTTCAGGCGGTCTTCCGGCTTGTCGAAGGCCAGCCGCTCTTTCTTGGCCAGCATCTTCAGATAGTCGATGAACTGCTTCTGCGTCCGCTGACCCGTCATCAGGTGGTGCACCAGGCCCCAGGCTTCGCCGTAGGCATTGGCCGCCTGGCGCGTGTCGCGGAAGCGGCTGTCGCTCACCACCAGCGACTTAAGCGAGTCGGCCGGCCGGTCGGGCAGGTAGCTCTTGAAGCCGGCCAGCCGCGTGCGGTTCACCGAGCCAATCGTGGTCCAGCCGCTGGCGCTCTTCAGGTCCGGCGTCTCGAAGTACATGGCGATCCCTTCGCTGACCCAGACCGGGATATCGGAGTAGCGCGTGTGCAGGCCGCAGTTGAAGGCCATCTGGTGCGTGGCTTCGTGGACGACGGTGGCCACGGTGCGCTCGCCTTCCGGCCGCGAGAGCATCGTGTTGATCTGGGCGGTGGTCAGCCGCTTGTCGCCGGGCCGACGCAGCCGATCGACGCTGGTCAGGTCGTACATCGTGACGCGGTTGGAGTGCAGGCTATAGAGGCCGATGGTGGCGGCCGCGGCCTCGCCCAGCTCGCGCTTGGCGTAAGCCTGATAGCTCTCCTGGTCCGCCAGCACGATGGCGATCAGCGGGAACTCTGGGTCGTGCAGCTCGAAGCCGCGGCGGCCCCAGAAGTTGATGAAGTTGCGGTGCAGCCGCTCCAGCAGCCCGCCGCACCAGGCGGCGTAGCCCTTGGACGTGCTGTACAGGATCACGTAGTGGGCCGTCTGGTGCACCTCGAAGCCGGCCGGCAGCTCGGCGAGCACGGCCTTGGCGGACTCGTCGGGGGTGTACGGCTTGAACTCCACGGCATCGCTGGAGCGCTCGACCAAATCCTTTTTTTCGATCGAGCGCAGCGTGCCGTCGCGCGAGAGGAGAAGCACGCCCCCCTGGTCGTCGGTGACCAGCACCTTGCCGCTGGCGCGCTGCGTCGCCCCGTCCTTGCGGAAAGTGATGTGCTCCAGCGGCAAGGCCGGCATGGCCAGCAGCAGCCAGGCGGCGACTCCCAGCAGCAACCGCGGCATGAAGTGGTCCTCTTGCGCCAGCAGCGATATCGGGGACGACGACCAGGGGGTATCTTAACCGATGGCCGAGAAGTCGGGGAATAAGAGCCGACTTAACGTCGCCGACGTATTGTCTTCGCGCACGGTCATTCTGAGCGCAGCGAAGAATCTCGCCGCCACGGCAGAGGCCCTTCGCTGCGCTCAGGGTGACAGGTGCCGTCCCGCGGGGTGGTCCCTCGTCATGTCACTACAACGAATCCTGGGCGACGTCCCTCAGAAGACTTTCATCGAGGACTTCTATCTCCGGCGGCCGTTCTCCCGGCCGGGCGGGGCACAAGATCTCCGCGAACTGGGAAGCTGGGAGACCATTCAGAGGATATTGGATTCCCCCCGTCATTCTGAGCGCAGCCACGGTCATTCTGAGCGCAGCGAAGAATCTCCCGCCGCCACGCCGGAGACCCTTCGCTGCGCTCAGGGTGACAGCGCGGCCACTCGGGGTGACAGCGCGGGCGCTCACGGTGGCGGCGCGGCCACTGTCGATCTGATGCTCGCGCGCCAGGGCCAGCTCTGGCCGGGGGCAGGCCAGCCGTCGTCCGACCAGGTGCGCGATCTCCATGCCCAGGGCTACACGCTGGTCATCCGCCACGCCGAGCGGCACGACCCGCGGCTGGCCGAGTTGGCCGACGGCTTTCGCCGCGATTTTGCCGCGCCGGTCAACATCCACCTCTACTCCACCCCGGAGAACCAGTTCGGCTTCGGCTGGCACTACGACGCGGAGGACGTGTTCATCCTGCAAACGCAGGGGAGCAAGGAATACTCGCTCCGCAAGAACACCGTCAACCCTTGGCCGCTCGAGGAGACCCTGCCGGCCGACATGCGCTTCGAGCGCGAGATCATGCCGGTAATGAAGTGTCGCCTGGACGCCGGCGACTGGCTCTACATCCCGGCGGGCTATTGGCACATGGGCCAGTCGCAGCAGGCCGCCATTTCGCTGGCCATCGGCGTCATGTCCACGACGGCGCTCGACGTGCTCGGCTTCCTCCGCCCGCGGCTGCTCGATTCGCTGCTCTGGCGGCAGCGACTCCTGCCAGCCGGCGGCGCGACGGCGCCGACGGACGATGATCTCGTGGAGAACTACCGGGACGTCTTCGCCGCCTTGGCCGCCGACCTGCAGCGCCAACTTGCCGACCCCGCGACGGCGCGGGCCTTCATCGAGCAGTTACGGCGCCAACATGCCTCAGGTAGCTGAAGTCGCCAGACTTCAGCCGACTGAACTCTGGCGAGCCGACTGAACTCTGGCGAGTTCAGCTACCCGAAAATCGGCGCGTGACGGTTGCGAGATCCGCTTACGTGCCCTTGCGTTGGGCCACGGGCTCGCCGCGCGAGGCTTCCCGGCGACTGCTTTCCGAGCGATTGTCGGCTTCCGGCTTCGGCGAGGAGCGTTCGAGCATCTCGGCCAGCATGGCCAGGCGGGCCGAAGCGTCGGGAGGGAGCGAAGCGGGCGCGGGCATGCCATTCTCCAGAAGGTGGGATCCGGGCGGCTGCGGGTTCCTTGCCGTGGCGAGGAGGGGCCGTGGCCCGATCCTGTCGGACAAGGATGGTGTAAGTGTAGCGGGCAGCAATTCGCATGCCCAGCCCGACCACGGAGCCGGCCATTTGGGCTACCCCGGTCGCATAATCCCCTTGGGCGACACTTTTTGCATCGTCAAGAGCCATCCCGAACGCCCGTACAAACTAAGCGGATTGTGGTGATCGGCCAACATCGGTGCTGCCCTGTGACGACATGCCTGCCCAGAAAAGCGGCAAAGCGGCCGCTCCCACCGCACTTGCTCTTGATTCGGGTGCGGGGCCTCGTCAAACTCTCGCCCCTTTCCCTGGCAACGCCGGGTCAATGCGCGCGCAGCCATCCTCGCTAGCCTGCCGCTGGCCCGCCGCTGTCCGATCCAACTCGACCATCCGATGTCACGGCTGCTTGCATCCTGTCTCATCGTCGCGGCGGCCGCGCTGGCGGGCGGCTGTGCGTCGTGGCGCGATCCCCCGGCCGACGCCGCCCTGGGGGTGGGCGTGGGCTACGGCAATCCGTTCGTCGTGCCCACGGCCGATCGAGACCTGCTATGGGACGTGATCGTGGACGTCGTCGATGACGACCTGGACATCCTCCGCGAGGAGCGGCCGCGTCTGGTGGGCGACACGCTGACCGAAGGGCGGCTGGAGACCCGGCCGCAGGTGGGCGCCACCTTGCTCGAGCCGTGGCGGGGCGATTCGGCCAACGGCTACGAGCGGCTGGAAAGCACGCTGCAAAGCATCCGCCGCCGGGGCTTCGTGCACATGATCCCCGCCGCCGGCGGCTACCAGGTGCAGGTCACCGTGATGAAGGAGCTGGAGAACGTCGGCAAGCCGGACTTCGCCACCACGGCCAGCGCCGTCTTCAGCAACGACAACTCGATCCAGCGCTTCAACCAGCCGCTCGAGCCGTCCGCCCCCACCCGCGGCTGGATCCCCGTCGGCAACGATCCGGTGCTGGAACAGCGGATGGTGGCGAAGATCCTGGCGCGGATGGGGCTGTAGGCGGCGCGTTTTCTGTGCTCGACACCTGCGACCTTCCACGCGTAGGCGGCGGACGTCGGCGATCAGTCCACGTCGTCGATGACCGCCTTCCGCAGCCGCCGAAGGAGCGTCAACCAGCCATCTCGCAAGGCGCGAGCGACGGCGTATGCGACGCCGATCGCGATTGCAACATCCGCCGCCAAGTATTCCGGATAGAAGGCATAAGAAGACCCGTCCACTCGCTCGCGGAAGACAAATGGCCAGCCTGTGACCTCGCGACCGTCTAGCTGGTACGCTTTCCAAGTGAAATACAGCGGCATCACGTTAGCGATCGCCATCACGGCCAGCGCTGCGGCAAAGCGGAGCCAAAACCGAAGGTCACGGGGCAGCTTTTTCCGCAGCGGGCCGATCTCGTCCGCTGCAGCGAGCGGCGCTGCGTAGGGGTTTTCGTCGCGTGACATGCTGGAACCTCGTTGGGCCTCTACGCCAAGATCCTCGTCGCCACCTCCCCCTCCACGTCCGTCAGCCGGAAGTCGCGCCCCGCGTAGCGGTACGTCAGCTTCTCGTGATCCAGCCCGAGCAGGTGCAGGATCGTGGCGTGCACGTCGTGGATGTGCATCTTATCGACGGCGGCGTAGTAGCCGTAGTCGTCGGTGGCGCCGTAGCGAAAGCCGCGCTTCACGCCGCCGCCGGCCAGCCACATGGTGAAGCCGTAGGGGTTGTGGTCGCGGCCGTCTTTGCCCTGGGCGGTAGGGGTGCGGCCGAACTCGCCGCCCCAGATCACGAGGGTATCATCGAGGAGGCCGCGGCTCTTCAGGTCGCGCAGCAACCCGGCGATCGGCAGATCGACCTCGCGGGCGTT
>JBGQHD010000452.1:0-5031 GCA_041497795.1 Planctomycetia bacterium | reverse complement strand
GGCAGCTACGAGCGCGTGGGCGATCCGGAAGACATGACCAAAGCGAAGGCGGGCGACGTAAAGGCCAAAGGCAAGGCTGATGTCGGGGCACTTCCGCCGTACCTTCCGGTTTACCGATGCTGACCGTTAAGGGGCAACGCTGAAGTTTGGGGCAACACCATTTGGGGGAAGCAACACCATTTGGGGGAAGTCTGTGTGCCGCGTCGCGCGGCATGGCGATGGCCATTTCCCGTATCTCTCTCGCTCTCTTCGAGCACGGTTGGAGGATTCCATGAAACGTCGCGTTCTCTCGTCCTTTTTCTTGCTGGCATATTGCCTGTTGCCGCAGCCATTTGCGGCGGCGGCCGATCCGCTGACGCACATCCCGGACGGCGCGTTTGTCGTCATCCGCTTCGACTCGCTGGATAAAACGCTGGGCAACTTCAAGGACATGCTCGACGGCATCGGCCCGGCCGCCGCGCCGGCGGCCGACGGCCTGGCCCAGGGCATCGCCGAGATGCTGGAGATGCGCGGCGAGGGCGAGAAGCTGGCCGAGATTCTCGACGGCAAGAGCTCCGTTCACCTGGCCCTGTTCCCGATGTTTGAATCCCGCCATGCGCCGACGGCGATCTTCGTCAAGGTGAAGGACGATGCCAAGCTCCGCCGGGCGCTGTTGCGCGTCGCCCTCGATGACGAAGGCGCCAAGATCGAGGCCACCAAGCGCGACGACGGCTTCGAGGAAATCTCCCGCGTCGGGTTCGATCGCAAGTTCTACATCGGCAAGCGCGACGAGTACGTCGTCTACACCTCCTTCGAGGAGATCGTCAAGAGGTTGACCGAGAAGGACGCCAAGAAGTTCTCCGACGTGCTCGATGCCCGCGGGCTGAAGCTCATCCGCGGCGGTGACATGTCGCTGGCCGTCAACGTGGCCCCGACGGTGGAAAAGCACAAAGGCGATATCGAGGCCGCCCGCGAGAAGATCAACGACTTCATCAAGGCGCTGCCCGACGAGCAACTCGGCTCGAGCTCTCCCGAGACGGTCAAGAAGATGTACATGGAGGCGGTGCGGTACGCCTTTAACGCCCTGTACGACGTGGGCTGGTTTGCCGGCCACGCCAGCTTCAGCCCGCAGGGGGCTCGCGCGGAGGGACTCGTCGGCGTGAAGAAGCTCAGCGCGACGGACAAGGTGCTGCTGGCCAATGCGCCCTCAGCACTGGAGAACCTGGACGTGCTGCCCGCCGGGGCCGCGGCATACTACGGCCTGAACATCAATCCCAGCCTGATGACGGACTTCATGGTCCAGGCGCTGAAGATGTCGTATGGGGCGGAGGTCCGCGACAAGGAGGCGGCCGCCAAGGCCGTCGAGGCGATCACCGCGGCCAAGCTCGGTGCGACGGTGGCCAGCGTCCAGTTCCCCGGCGAGGACAAGACCGGCATGAAGACCGTCGGGATCACTCAGGCCGCCGCCCCACGCAAGCTCATTGAGGCGCTCGGACTGCTGGCCCGCGCCATGGGCGAAACGGACAGCAAGCTTTTCACCATGTCAATGGAACACAAGGCAGCCGCCGAGAAGTACAAGGAGCACGTCATCGACCTGGTGACGATGAAGTTCAAGGTCAAGGACAAGGAGAGCCTCGAAGGTCAGCTTGTGGATGCGATGTTCAAGAAGCTCTTCGGCGACGACGGGCTCCAGGAACGCGTGACCACGCTCGATAAGCTCTCCGTCACCGTGACCGGCAACGATCCCAAGCTGCTGCCACGCGTGCTGGACGGCATTGCCGACAGCAAGGACGTCATCGGCCTGGACAAGTCGTTCGGCAAGACGCGCGACGCGCTGGGCAAGGAAGCCAATGTCGTGTTCATGGTCAACGCGCCGCAGATCGTGGTGGAGTTCGTGGGCATGCTGAAGGACGTCCCCTTGCTGGGCGACGCGATCAAGGCCGCGCCGTTCAACTTCAGCTTGAAGCCGCCTTCGTCGTTCGCGGGCGTGTCGTTCGCAACCGAGGCGCAGGGGTTGCGGCTCAAGGCCTTCGTGCCGGTCGAGCAGCCCAAGGCGCTGCTGCAAATCTTCGCCCCGGGGCTGTAAGAAACCGCGCACCCCGGCTGCTGAACAAAGTAGCCGCCTCGCTCCGCGAGACGAGTGTGGTCCGGTCACTCCGTGACCGGAAGCGGGTTACGTAGTGACCCGGGCACATTAAAAAGTCACAGCCTCTCCGCGAGACAAGCGTGGGGTAGGCTGCCGCATGGCGTGGCAGGCAGGAATGCCTACCCCACGCATCGCGCGGAAGCGAGATGGCTGCTTTCGTCGGCAGCCGGTGCTGCAGCCACCCGCCATCACGCCACCATGCGGCTTGCCCGCGTGGGACGATGTTTCCATGCGGTCGGCGGATGAACATCGCCCCGCGGGGAGGAGGACGACCAGAGGACGAACTGGCTTAACTCGACTCGTTAGCGCGCTATGGACCGCGATCCCTTGGAACTGCTGCCTCCCGAGGAGCTGCGGGATCGCCTCCGCGGTCTCTACCGCTTGCTCGATGCGACCCGCAGCGTGGCCTCGAAGGTCGATCTCGATCAGACGCTCGTTCCTCGCCACCCTCTTCTCAATCTCTGTTGCCTCTGTTCTCTCGTGTTCCAATTGAACGGGAGGGAACGGAGCAAACGGAGAAGGTTGCCAGCGGCGGCGGCGCGCGAGGGAAAGAGAAGAGAGCCACAAAGAGCACCAAGGACGCGAAGGAAGAAAGGAAGGAACGGCGCGATTGAGGCTGTCTTTCCTTCGTGCTCTTCGTATTACTAACCTTCGATTTCTTTGCGCCCCGCGAAGATTTTGCCCACGGATCACGCGGATGGCACGGATAGTACGATCGCAAATCCGTGTCATCCGCGTTATCCGTGGTCTCTTCGGTTGCGGCTACGCCGCGCTGGGCCCTTTGTGGCAAATCTTCTTCGTTGTCCGCGCCTGGACGCAGTATGCCCCACTCGTCCGAACTTTGCAGATTCCGGCGCCACGGATATAGTGGCCACTCACCCGCCTCGATGGGCAACTTGTGGGGCACGTATCCCACGTGCCCGTCATCCGAGGTCTTGTTCGTAACCGGCACATTGGGAAACGTGCCCCACGTGATGCAGCATGCCCCGCGACATTCGCAGCCTCCGCAATATCGGCATCATTGCCCATATCGACGCCGGCAAGACCACCTTGACCGAGGGGATGCTGTTTTACTCCGGGGCCATCCACCGCAAGGGCGAGGTCGATAAAGGCACCACCGAGACCGACTTCGACGTCGAAGAGCAAGAGCGTGGCATCACCATTTACTCGGCCTGCGTCAGCTTTCCCTGGAAGGGGATCAACGTCAACCTGATCGACACGCCGGGCCACGTCGATTTCACGGCCGAGGTCGAGCGCAGCCTGCGCGTGCTCGACGGCGGCGTGGTGGTCTTCAGTGCCCGCGAGGGGGTCGAGGCCCAAAGCGAAACCGTCTGGCGGCAGGCCGATAAGTATCGCGTGCCGCGGATCGCCTTCATCAACAAGATGGACCGCGAAGGGGCCGACTTCTACGGCACGCTCAAGGAAATCCGCGAGCGGCTCGGCTCTCGCCCGGCGATGCTCAGCAGCCCGGCTGCTGCGGAGCAGCCGGGCTGCTTTCCCGTCGCCATTCAAATCCCTTACGGCGCCGGCCCGCCGCACGTCAACAATCCCTTTCGCGGCGTCATCGACCTGATCGAGATGCGGCACCTCACCTTCTCGCGGGACGATTCCGGCAAGACGATCCAGGCCGGACCGATTCCCGACGACGTCGCCGACGAGGCCCAGCTTTGGCGCTCCAGCATGCTGGAAGACCTGTACGGCTTCAGCGACGAGCTGATGGAGCTGGCCCTGTCCGAAGAGCCGATTCCCGCGGACCTCATCCGCCGCGTGCTCCGCGACGCCACGGTCCATAACCTCATCGTGCCGGTGCTCTGCGGCTCGGCCAAGGAGGCCATCGGCGTGCAGCCGGTGCTCGACGGCGTGCGCGATTTCCTGCCCAGCCCTGCCGACCTGCCGCCGGTCGAAGGGGTCGATCCCGAGAAGAAGGACAAGAAGCTCAAGCGGGCGGCCAACACCGAGGAGCCGTTCTGCGGCCTGGTGTTCAAGATCGTGGCCGACAAGCACGGCGACCTGCACTTCGTCCGCGTCTACTCCGGCGAGCTGCGGGCCAACAGCCGCGTGCTCAACCCCGGCCAGGACGAGAAGGAGAACGTCCCCCAGCTTTGGCACGTGCAGGCCTCGCACCGCGAGCAGGTGCCGTCGGTCGAGGCGGGCGACATCGTCGGCGTGATCGGCCTGCGGCACTCGATCACCGGCGACACGCTCTGCGACCCCAAGGCCCCGATCCTGCTGGAGTCGATCACGTTCCCCGACACGGTCATCTCCATGGCCATCGAGCCGGAGACCTCCGCCGACCGCAAGAAGCTGGCCGACCGCCTGGAGATGCTGCGGCGGCAAGACCCCACCTTCCGCGCCGTCGAGAACCCCGAGACCGGCCAGACCCTGATCTGCGGCATGGGCGGGCTGCACCTGGAGATCATCAAGAACCGCCTGCTGCGGGACTTCAACCTCAACGTCAAGGTCCACAAGCCCAGGGTCAGCTACAAGGAGACCATCGAACGGGCCGTCGAAGTGGTCGGCGAGTGCCACCGCAACCTCGGCGGCCAAAACCTGTTCGCCAAGGTCAAGATCCGCCTCGAGCCGTTCGCCACGGGCGAGATCGTCGCGCTCGGCGAGAAGGCCGCCGCGCAAAAAGACGGCACCGGGCTGCCCCCCGAATATCTGAGCGCCACCGTCGAGGCCCTCCGCGAGCAACTCCAAGGGGGCGGCCAGCTCGGCCACCCGCTGATGAAGGTGAAGGTCACGGTGCTGGGCGGCGAGGCCCACGCCACGGAATCGACCGACGTGGCCTTCCGCATCGCGGCGTCCGACGCCTTCAACAAAGCCCTGCGAGAAGCCGGCGTGGTGCTGCTGGAGCCGATCATGAAGCTGGAAGTCAACACGCCCGAAGAACACCTCGGCGACCT
>JBGQHD010000451.1:0-5042 GCA_041497795.1 Planctomycetia bacterium | reverse complement strand
GCCGTGGGCGTCACCGATCTGCTGCCTCCGCAGGAGGAGCGCTGGTCGAGCCGCACGGCCTCGACGCAGGCCTGGCTCGCCAAGGTCCGGCAGAAGCATGCCCTGGCGCTCGCTCAGGGCGCCCGGCCCAGCGAGGGGGACCGCACCGGGGCCAACTTCGCCTACGTCGAAGGGCTGCGGCACATGCGGCAGCAAGACTACGCTGCGGCCGTGCTGCGTTTCAGTGAGGCCATCGACCGCAATCCCAACGATGCCCGGTACTTCTACCTGCGGGGCATGGCCCGTCACCTGGCCGGCAACGGCGCGGACCTCACCGAGGCCGAACGTGACGTGCGCCGCGGTGCGGAGCTGGAGAAGCAGAACTCCCCCAGCTCGCGGATGGTGGATCAGGCGCTGGAGCGGTTCCAGGGAGCCACGCGGCTTTGGGCCGAGAAGTTCCGGCGGTAGCCTTCTTCTAGCCAACGAACGACTGACACGCACGGAGGTAGGTCATGCGTAAGGTGCATTGGTCGGTGTGGGGCTTGCTGGGTTTCTTCGGCATGCTCGTGGTTGGTCTGTGGATCGACTCGTACTGGCTGCCGGGCGTGGGCATCGTGTCGCCGGCCACGGTGATTTCGCCGCCCGTGCCGGTCAGGCAAGTTCAAGAGCGCGTCGCCATACCGCCATGCGAAGAGGAACAGACCGAGGACACCGACCCGTTCCACGACGGGGCGGCGGCGGCTTGGGAAGACAAATCGGCGAACACCGGCCTGGAAGCGCCGGAGATCATCGGCGGCGGCCTGGAAATCCCCACGGACGAGCCGGCGGCGGAGCTGCTTCCGGAGCCGGAGACGGAGGGCATTCCCTCGGCTTCCTCGTTGCCGCCGTCGATCCCGGACGCGCCCCCGGCGCGCGACCCGGCAGTGACCAGCGAGCCCGTCCGACCGAGCACGAGCGATGCCAAGTGTCCAGCGCCGCCGCCCAGTGGAGCGGACGATCGCGATGGTCAAATCAACGCGATCGTCGAGTTGCTCAAGCCCAGCCGCGTCATGAGCTCCCGGGAATTCGCCCCCGACGCCCAGTCGCAGGCGCAGTACATGCGGGAGGTCGCCGAGGCCGTTCTCCGGAACCTCGAGCAGGATCGCGCCGCGGCGCCGCCCGACCTGCCCCCGCCGCGCTCGCCCCTGGATTTGACGATTCCCCCCACTCCCCCAAGTCCCGAGCCCATCCCCGCGAACGCCGCTTCGCCCGAGCAAGTCGAGGCCCTCCGCGGAGCCTCCCGGCAATTGGACGAGATCGCGAATCAACTGGAACAGCAGGGCCTCTATCCACGCGCCGACCAGGTGCGCGGGCTTTCCCAAGAAATGCGCATCGATGCCCGCAAGGGACTGCCGCACCGGTCGCCCGGCGCCTCGGTCCCTCCGTCGCAATACCACGCGCCCGGCTCGCTGCGGCCATCCGGCGATCAACCTTACAATCCGTACGAAAACGCGCTGCCCACCGCGCCGCCGGCTAGCGGCAATTAGTAACTCACTTAACGGCCTTGCTCTCCGCCAGTCCGGCGGCGAAGGCCAGCACGTCCTCGCGCTCCCGGCACACGTCGAGCAGCTTGCCGTACTGGCCGCCGGCGCGGGCCAGCTCCAGCAGCGACGGCGCGAACCCGGCCGTCTGAGCGCCCGCCGGAATCAGCTCGGCCGAGGCCGCCAGCGCCTCCGCCGGCCGCCCGATGCGCGCCAGCAGCGCCACGTAGACTTCGGCCGGGCCGGTGCCGTGCTCTTCGCGATCGAGCGAGCGGGCCTTGTCGCCAAAGTACGTGATTGCCTCATCGACCTGCTGGCCCAACTGGGCGCGGAAGAACAAACCGTGGGCCACATACGGCTCGGCGAACGGTTCTTCCGTTTGAAAATGGTAGGACGTGCCGAGCCGCCGGCCGTACTCGGTCAGATCGGCCGCCAACCGCAGGGCCGCGGGATCCTGGAGCACCCGGGCGAAGCGGACCACCGAGTGCAGGTGCGACGTGTCGATGTGGTAGGCGTCTTCCAGAAACAGCCAGTCGCGCTCGGCGACGAGCGCCTCGATCGTTGACTCCTTCGGCTGGCTCCCCTCCTGGCGGGCGACCTCGGCCTTCAAGTTCGAGGTCAGCTCGCGTTGTAGCGTTTGCACGAGCAGCGCGGCCACCTGCTGCCGGTCGGCCAGCGGGCGGTTGTGCATCGTGCTGTCGAACATGGTGATCGCGTTGCAGACGCCGTAGTTGGCCAGCACCGTCTCGAAGCCCCGCTGCGGCGCGAGCCCCTCGTGCACGGCCAACTGCACGAACTCCTCCACGTTGTCCGCCGGCGGCCCCTTTTTCTGCAGGGCCTCGGTCACCGCGGCCTTGTCGCCGACGGCCCGCAAGTACATCCAGGCTTCGCCCAGGCGCCCCTCGCCCAGCAGCAGATGCCCCACCTCGCGGCAGGCGTCGAGATAGACCTGTTCCATCTGGCTGCGCTTCGGCTCGGGCAGGTCATCCAGCCCATCGGACGAAGCCACGGGCAGCCCGAGCCGGTGCCGGCCTTCCATGAGCCGGGCACTGAACAGGTCGAAGTACCGCTTCTCAGCGTGCAGCCGCTGCGAGAGTTCAGCCAACGCCGCCGCGACCCCGCTGCTGGAGATCGTGGTCTTAAGCTGATCGAAGATATTGTCAGACATGGGCATATGTGGCGTGAGGCACGTTTTCAACGTGCCGGGTGTGGCGCACGCGGCTCGCGTGCGTCGGTTGGGTTGCGGGCACGCGAGCCGCATGCGCCACGGCAATACGCATCGCCGCCCACCGCGCATTTGTCGGCCCCGCGCGACAATAGATATATTAGCACCCTTGACGGACAGTGACGAGGTTCCGCGCCCCAGGCACATCGTGGCGTCGTCGTAACGAGCCGTTGGCCGCAGGCGCACGGGCCACGAGCAAGACATCGACATTCAGGCGCATGCGGCCCACGCTGGCGATATAATCCCCCCGGCTCGTGGGCGAGAATCCCGGCATGACCGCCGCAAGGCTCCGCACTCCGCATTCCGCACCCCAATTTCCCCATGCTCATCGGCTATGTCAGCGACGAACGTTATGTGGCCCTGCCGGACGTGCAGTTGGAGTTCGAAGGCAAAAACGGCTCCATCGAGGTTCGCTCACGAGCCAGCGGGGCGGTGCATGCCGATATCCCGCCGGGCGAGTACACCGTCACGCTCGCCAAGACTGGCTACGGCTCGAAGCGCGTGACGATCAACGTCGGCGACGTAGGACGGATTGCCAATCCGTCCGCCGCCGCGAGCACCCCGGCTGCTTCCAGCAGCCGGGGTGCCGGCCCGCACCAGTTCCGCCTGCTGAGCGACGGCTTGCTCGGCTACGCCTGGCCGAAGTGGGTCCGCTCGGGCGAGAAGTCGGAGTTCCGCGTGCATGCCGTCGAGCAGTACAAGCTCACGCTTTGGCGATACGGCTACGAGAAGGAGCTGGTCCGGCCGATCGGCTGGTACGACGAGCACGGCCCGCGGGCCACGATGCAGATCACGCCAGACGGCGACTACACGCAGACCGGCGCCACGTGGAACAAGTTCGGCTACACCAGCCCGCACCACAAGCAGTTCATCGAGGCGCCCGGCCGCAGCGGGCTGTATTACTTCCACGCCCAGACGATGGGGGACGTGAGCACCCCGGCTGCTGGCAGCAGCCGGGGTGCTGGCGCCGGCGCGGAATTCGGCTTCCCATGGATTGTTGCGCCCGATCTGCGAACGGCCAAACCGCAAGCGGTGGCGGTCTTGCTCGGCAACATCACCTGGAACGCCTACAACAACTTCGGCGGGCGGAGCAATTACATTCATCCCGACGCTCTGCCGCCGCCGCCGACGGTGAACGCGCGGCTGGAACTGAAGCGCTACACCGATCCCCGGCACATCAACTACGACACCGAGGATTACTCCCCGCTCTCGTTCGACCGGCCCGAGCCGATCAACCACATCAGCCTGCGAGAGCGCGTGACCGATCCCATCGAGGGCCGGGCCGGCTGCCACCTGGCCCAGGCCGAGTGGCGGCTGCTGGGTTGGCTGGAACGGCAGGGCTTTCGCCACGACGTCTACGGCGAGACGCAACTCCACTTCGACCAGTTGCCGCTGGAGCGGTACAAGGTGCTGATCATCACCTGTCACCCGGAGTATTGGTCGGCCAAGATGTACTACGCCGTCAAGCGCTGGGTCTTCGAGCGCGGCGGCCGGCTGATGTATCTCGGCGGCAACGGCCTCAACTGCGAGGTGGAGTTCCCCGACGTGGGGCACGTTTCCAACGTGCCCGTGGGACAGACTTCCAGCCTGTCAGGCCCATCCGACAGGCAGGATGCCTATCCCACGGCGATGATCGTCCGCAACACCGACAACACCCACCACCGCGAGCGCGGCATCGTCAGCCGCTTCGCCGCCCGGCAAGAGTCCGAAGCCAAGCTGCTGGGCGTGATCTACGACGAGCGCGGCATCATGACCGCGGCGCCCTACGAAGTGGTCGATGGCAACCACTGGGCCCTGGCCGGCACGGGCCTCAAGAAGGGCGATCGCTTCGGCCACCGCAGCCAGCACATGCGCGTGCCCGGCGGCGCCTCCGGCCACGAGACCGACAAGATGTCGCCCGACTCGCCGGCGAACACGCACCTGCTGGCCCGCGGCCTGAACCCCGATGACGGGGGCGCTCACATGGTCGTCCACGAACCGCCCGGCGGCGGCGCGGTGTTCTCCACGGGGTCGATCAACTGGATCAGCTCGCTGCTGGTGGACGATGCCGTGTCGCGCATCACGGCGAACGTGCTGACGAAGTTCACGGCCTGAGCCGCGAGCGGATTCCGCCTCACCACAGGCCGAGCCTGGAACAAGGCAGATGCCGAACGCACTTCGATGTTCGACGTTGGACGTTCGACGTTGGACATTCGGGGGGGGGGGGCCCCGCCCCCCGCCCCCCCCGCCAGGGCGGGGGCCGCGCCGCCAGCGCAATCAACAAAAAAAAAACAAAAGCCACCAGCGGCCACACACAAAGGCCGGGGGGGAGGTTGTGT
>JBGQHD010000450.1:0-5046 GCA_041497795.1 Planctomycetia bacterium | reverse complement strand
TGGCCGCCGCATCGTCCGCCGCGGCTTTTTGCGCCGCGGCCAGCACGTCGATCTTCATGGCCAGCGGGTCGATCGTGAACCGCTCGTCGATCACGGCCACAATCTCCAGGCCGAGCTTGGGGGCGCGGCCCCCGGCGGCCAGGTCACGCGCTTCCAGGAGCAGCGCATAACGGGTCGCGTCGTCCAGCCCCTCGCTGCTGGCGGCGGTGTGCAGCTTGGCGGCCAGGGCGGCCTTGTCGGATTCGAACACCGCCCCGGCAAGCTGCTGCTTGAACTTGGCCCGCATCGTCTCTTGCGCCTTGACCAGCACCTCGCCGGTGGGCGGCTTCGGCTTGCCGCCGTCCGAAGGCTCGGGCGTGCCGGAGACCGACGGCAGCTTCGGCGATTCCTTGGGGATCGAGACCTCCAGCTCCGGCCGCAGCAGGCGGACCGTCTCCTTGATCTCCTCGCTGCCCAGGTTCTGGGCCGTGTCGAAGTGTCCCCGGGCCTCGGGCCGGTCGCTGGTCGGATTCACCGTCTTGAACGAGCCCAGGATGAGGTTGCTCACGGCGTCGTTTTTGGCCAGGCGCATTTCGGCCAGCCCCACCGCCAGGCCGGTCTTCATGAGCGGGCCCGCGGCGGAAGGGAAAAAGTAGTGCTTCTCGTTGCGGCCGGCCTTGCGAAACATCACGTAGTCGTCGTTCCCCTCGACAAAGGCGATGGTGATGCCCTGGATGGTGAGCGCGGCGCCGCCGTCCAGGCCCTTGCACTGGGCCTTGACGGCTTTCCAGAACTCGCCGACGTAGTGCGCCAGCAGGCGGACTCGCTCGGCCTCCTCTTGGTGCATCCCGCTGACGGCGTTCTTCTTCGCCAGGGCGAGCATCTCCTGGGCCTTCTTGAGGTCCCGTTCGGCCAGGTGGTACCGGGCCGACATGAGCGCGGCGGCCACCAGCGCGTCTCGCTGCGGATCGCCCTTGGACTTTTCCTTAGGCTCCGACTTGGGCTTCTCCTTGGTGGTCGGCGGCTCCTTGGTCTTGGTCGAGGGTTCCTTGGTCGGTTCCGTCTTGGCCGGCTCCTTCGTCGCGGGCTCGGTCTTCGCCGGAGTCTTTTCGGGCATCGGCTCGGTCTTGGCCATCGGTTCCGTCTTGGCCGGCGGGTCGATGGTCTTCTCCGGCGGAAGCACCATCGGCGTTTTCGTCGAGGGCCGAGATGTCTCGTGCGTCTTTTCGGGCGGGTTCTGGACCAGCTCGCGATGGTCGTCGCGCGGCGGGCGACGGTTCATGGCCACGATGGCCGCCACGCCCAGCGTCACCGCCGCCAAGAATCCGCCGAGTGCGTAGAACGCTGGCGAGGGACGACGCACCAGCCGCGGCCGTGAGCTGCCGGAGATCACGGGACCTGCCGCCGACGTGGGTTGCGGGGCTCCGGGCATCGGCCCAAAGTCGTCGGCGTCGATCGCGCTGGCAGGCGCCGCACCGAGGGGCGCGGCCATCGGCGCCGAGGCCATAGGGGCCGGTGAATATCCGGTTGCCGCTCCGGGCGCGCCGGCCCAGCCGGGTTGCGCCGTGGGCGGAGAAGCGTATTGTGGGTAGGGTGCCGCGGCGTACCCTGGCGCCGCGGTGGGCGGCACCCCGGCCATGGGTGGCGAAGGCGGCGCCGCGGGCGACCAGCCGGGCGGCGCATAGGCGCCGGGCACCATTCCCATCGGTGCGGCACCCGGCGGTGTGGCCATGGGTGGAGCTGCCGGGGGCGCAAAGTTGGCGGGCGACGCTGGCGGCGGCAGGAAGTCCGCCGGGCGCATCGGCGTCGGCACGGCGGCCATGGGCGGCTGGCTGCCGGCGGCGGCCCGGCCCGCCACTTCCGGCCTGAATTGCACGCCATCGTCATAGCCCCAGGCGGACTTTGGCCCGGTCGATCGGCCTGCCTCGGCAATGGGATCCGGCGCGGGCGGATCGGGTACGGGAGCGGGATCGCGCGCCGGAGGGAATTCTGCCGGGGCCGGGGGCGATTGCCCTTCCTCTTTACCGCCCGACTTGAGCCTTCTTTCGGAGCGGCGGCCGCTGGAGCTCCGCGGGGGCGTCCCGCTCGCCGTGGCCTGCGATCCCTTGGTCAGAGGCGGATTTTCGCCCGCTCGCAGCGCCTTGTCGTAGTCGGTCTTGCGGCCCGGATTCAGCAGGCAGGCTTCGGCCGCGTCCACTTCCTCCAGCACGCGCTTGGCAATGTCCGCGTGGTCGCCGTAGTGTTCCGCCCGCAAGATGGCCCGCCGCTGGTAGGCGGCGGCCCAGATCGCCTCGGGGTTCCCCTCAAAGTCGGGCACGCCAAGCAGTTGGTAGTAATTCGGCGATTGCCCGGGGAGATCGAGCCCCAGCCACTCCCGGTACGGATTGAACTCGCTTGGCATCGTCCTCACCAGGGTTCAACAGTTTCCTCGCGGACGAAGCCGCCGTCGCGGATTCGGCCCCGTGAGGTGCTCGTTTGACCTCGATTATACACAACCGGGGGGGGTGCGCGGGAAGAGGCGGCAAAAAGCCGGCGCGCGGCGTACTGTAAGACGGACACTCTTGTCCGCCAGATGGCTGCCGCCAGACCGGAGCCGGCAGGCTCTTGCCAGCGCCCGCGCGGCGGCGGACAGGAGTGTCCGCCTTACGCCTGGCAGCCAAAGAAAAAAGAGGGCCGAAGCCCTCTTCAGGAATAAGAAGCGATGATGCGGATGGGAAGCTGGCCGGGCCCGGGCGCCCGGCCCTTATGCAGCCGATTCCATTGGCCGTCCCATCTGAACCGTCGCGGGGGTCTGCCGCGACGGGTTGTCTCTTGGTAGGGTGGGCTGTGCCCACCACGCTTACTTCAAACGCGGCGCAAGATTTGGTGGGCAGTGCCCACCCTACATTTGTGGGCCGAGCCCACCCTACGCTTACACCAGCTCTTTGCGGGCGCCGATCAGGGTCCGCAGCCGCTCGGCCAACAGGGCCGCGTCGAACGGCTTCTTGAACGTCTCGTTGATCGTCGAGCGGTCGAAGCTGGTCGAGGCGCCGTCATCGGGCAAGAGCGCGATCAAGATCACGTCCGCGAATTCCTCGTTGCGCCGCAGGTTCTGGCAGATTTGCAGGGCCTCGCTGCGGCCGATCGAGAAATCGACGATGATGCAGTCGGGATGGAAGCTCTCGGCCTGGATGCCCGCCTCGAATCCGCTGGCGGCCGTCTCGACCTTGAAGCTTCGCTGCTCCGGCAGCTCACGCTTGACGTTCTCGATCAACACCTGATCCTGGGCGACGATCAGCACTTTGGCCATCGTCTCGTCTTCCAGCTCTCCCATGGGCATGCCATGCTCCTTGAGAAAGCGGATCAGATACTCGCGCGGGATCCGCCGGTCTTGCGAACCGGGGATGCGGTAGCCCTTCAGCCGGCCGGAATCGAACCACTTGCTGACGGTGCGTGGCGCCACCTTGCAGATTTTTGCAACCTGACCTGTCGTGAAAACCTTCATACCAGGCTCTCCAAGTAGATGCTGTGTTGAACTCCGTTTCGGCGCCCGGTGTGAACGCTCGAAACATCACCGCCCCTTGTTTGCGGTGCGTCGGGCTTACGCTCCATCTGGTCTCTGGCGACCTTGGCCCGACGAGGTTCGCGAAACATCTGGGTCAGGGGCTCTTCTGCATTCGCTTCAAGTGGCTCGGCTCAGATCCATCTGGCCCGCGCCTACGGTCGTTATCGGACTGCCAAGCATGCTGACAGCAGTGAAAATCCCTACCTAAGTCACACGGGGTCGTCGCTGGTGCGCTGGGGATTTTCGCCGTCGCGGAGCTTGGCCCGGCGATGAGCAATAGCGCCAAGAGAGGCAGAGCCGGTGTGCGCGGCCGGCAGCTCGCGCACCCGAGTGCGGGCACCCGTAGGCATGCTGTCCCCCCTAACCCTTCGCTCTGGCTGCAGGCTGCGGTCCTGGCGAGGGACCGTCGCGATGCAACCATCCGCTAGTTAATTTCGATTGGGGGAGTCGCGCGACTTTAGACTCTTTTTGGAGTCCTAACGAGTCGCGCGCAGGCGTCACTCGCGGAAAACTCGCTGGCGGCGGCCAGGATTGCCGGCCGCAAAGGAATTGCGGTCAGCCGAAGCTCGCGATGAAGACGTGAAAGACGTCCAGCGGGCCGCTCGTAAAGCCGCGGCGGGCCGCCGGCCGAAGGGGAAACTGGCGACGCAAGCATCGCGCGGCATCGCCTCGATTCCTCCCCCCCCGGCTTAGCTTACGGCAGGCAAACGGAAGTGGCGTTTCATCGCGACGAAGTCAACACGGGCGCCGCTGCGCGCGGCCCGGCGTCCTCCCTCACGCTCGGCAACGATTGCATCGCACTGCCCCTCGATGCGTGCCGACATTACTGGCAACAAGCCCGGCTGCCGCTGGCGAGCCTGGCCTTCGTGCTGCCGCTGCTCCTCTTTTATGAGGGGGGCGTCTGGCTGCTGGGCGAGGAGGCCCTCCGCAACGGCGCCGACGTCTGGCTCCGCGGCGGCCTCAACAACCTGGGGCTGGGCCATTACTTTCTCTTGCCGACCTTGACGGTGGGACTGCTGCTGGCCGCACAGCACGCCCGGCACTTGCCGTGGCGATTCTCGCCCACGGTGCTGTACGGGATGGCTTGCGAAAGCCTGCTGCTGGGCGCGGCGCTCTTGATTGCGGCCGAATTGCAGGGCACCGCGCTGCGCCACGTGCTTTCGTGGGACGGCCGCTTGCCATCGTGTGCACTGCGGGGCGATTCGCTGGGCAGCGTGGTGGCCTTTGCCGGGGCGGGGGTGTACGAGGAAGCCCTGTTCCGTCTGGCGCTGCTGCCGCTCGTGGCGGGCCTCGCCCTGGCGCTGGGCACCCCCCGGCGGGCTGCCGTGGTGGCGGCGGCGCTCGTCACCAGCTTGGCCTTTGCCGGAGCGCACCACCTGGGCCCCTGCGGCGAAGAGTTGTTGTGGACGGCGTTCGCGTTCCGCACGTTGGCCGGCGGACTGTTTGCCGTGGTTTATCTCTACCGCGGCTTCGGCATCGCGGCAGGAATGCACGTGGCCTATGACATCCTGGTCGCCGTCGTT
>JBGQHD010000449.1:0-5047 GCA_041497795.1 Planctomycetia bacterium | reverse complement strand
GTCTTGCGCCACGAGATAGAGCATGCGTTGAACGGGGACGGTAAGCGCGGGTCCTTTGTGCTCGACAATGACCTAGACCAAGCACCGAATATTTCCGAGCAGGAGCAGCGGGCCAACGCGGCCGCCGGAATTCCATCGAACCCGCACGTAGCGTATGTGCCCGGCTGGCAGGGATGCAAACGCATTTCATGCCTGCCGGATGACCCAGTGGAGGCCGGCGAACCTCGCAGGACCGCCCATAGATTGGCCTGGGGCCGAGTGATAGGATACATGAAGTGCGTGGGGCAGGCATTCTTGCCTGCCTTTTGTCCAATTCGGCAGACAGGAATGTCTGCCCCACGGCTTGTCCCGTCGCTGCCGAGATGACCATCCGTTTTCTCTGCCCCCGAGGCCACAAGCTGGCCGTGCCCGACAACCTGGCGGGCAAGAAGGGGCGTTGCCCGATCTGCCAGCAGCGGGTGTATATCCCCGTGCCGGAATTGGCGGACACGACGGATGTGGCGCCAGCCGCAGATGTGTCATCTGGCCTGAGTGAGCGCCCCGGCCGCGGGATCACCGGCACGACGGGCGAGCCGATGGCGGATGCTCATCGGTCGCCCGAGTGGCCCACGCACGCAGTGCCCCCCCTGGTGCCGCCGCTCGGCCCGTTGCCGGACGTCGCCGCGACGCTTCCTCCGCCGGTCGCGCAGCCCCGGGCGGTAACGAGCCTGGAGACGGCCACTGCGCCCACCGACGGCCACTTCGGCCCGCCGCCGGTTCCGAATTCGGATTTCCGCGTGCCGCATTCCGACGTGCCGCCGCCACCGCCCGAGGATCTTCGCTCTGCTCAGAACGACGGCCCGCAGGAGCTGGCGGTGATCATCGACGATGCGGAAGAGCCGGAGGGCTACCAAGCCGATCCCGGCAAAGTGCAGACCACCTACATGCTCGCCCTGGCCTTGGGGGCGTTGACCTTGCTCTGCGCCGCGCCGGCCTTGCGGCACCCCAATCTGGTCGAGGCGCCCAACTGGGCCCGCGTGGTGCTGGTCGCCTCAGCGCTGCAATTGATCTTCATCTGCTGGATGGTGTCGCTGCCCGACTGGAGCACCGTCTGGATTTGCATGGTCGTGTTCGCTTTCGTGGCGGCGCTCTACGGCGTGGCCTGGGCCGTGATCACGTTTACGCCCGACTACATGCCGGTGAACTTTCTCGATCTCGACGAGCCGCCGGACAATCCCGTCCGCACTCGGGCCGGCCCGTGGTGCTTCGTGATGCTGATGCTGGCCACGCTGCTCACCTACGCCTGCGGGCGATTCAGCGGCCGGTGGCGCAAGCAATACGAGATGGCCAAGGCCCTGCGGGAGTAGCCCAGGAGTCAGGAGGCAGGGGGCAGGAGTCAGGATAGCAGGGCAGACTCTTGACGCCTGACTCCTGACTCCTGCCCCCTGACTCCTGCCCCCTGACTCCTGTCCCCACCGGCCCGTCACTTCTTTCCCCGCCGCGGCCCCGCCAGCTTTTTCTTGAGCGTCTGAAACTCCGGCGGCAGCGGAGCGTGAAACTCCAGCTCTTGGCCGGTCACGGGATGAGTGAAGCCGAGCCACTGGGCATGCAGGGCCAGGCGGCGGTAAGGCCAGAGCGCGTGCGCCGCTTCCTCAGCACGGTAGCGCCGGTCGCCGAGCACCGGGTGGCCCATCTCGGCGAAGTGTACGCGGATTTGGTTGCGGCGACCGGTCTCCAGGCGGACCGCGACGAGCGTCACGTCGGGCCAGCGCTCGATGACGCGATAGTGCGTGATTGCGAGCTGGCCGGCCGATTTATCCTTCGTGGAATGGCGATTGAGGTTCTTGTCGGTGGCCAGATAGGAGCGCATCGTGCCCTGCGGCGGCTGCACCCGGCCGGCGACAAAGGCCACGTAGCTCCGCTTGGGCTTTCGCTCCGCGAATTGATCTCGCAGCGTCTGGGCGATGGCCAGGCTCTTGGCAAACACCAGCAGGCCCGACACTCCGCGGTCCAAACGGTGCACGCAAAACGCTTCGGCGTCCGGGTCGCGCTCGCGGAGCTTCTGCGTCAAGCGGCGGATGACCGTGTGCGGCTCCCGCTGCGGCGTCGGCACGGTCAGCAGCCCCGGCGGTTTGATGACGACGGCGACGTGCTCGTCCTCGAACACCACCTTGAGCGCCGCCCGCGGAAGCCGCTCGATCGGTGGGGGGGAACGATTGGGCGAACGGTTCGCTTGGGCCACGTCCACCTCGATCCGGTCGCCGACCTGGAGCACGGCGTGCGGACGCTTCGCCAAGCGGCAGTTGACGCGCACCGCGCCCAGGTGAATGACCGAGGCAGCCTGCGAGGCCCCCACCCGCAGCAGTTGCTGCACGAGACTCGTCAGCCGCCGGCCCGGCGGCGGAATCCGCGCGTCAACGACTAGGGATTTGGTGGCATTCACGCCGTCTTGCCGCTGTACAGCGGAGCGATTACGTCCCCGCTGCACAGTTGCAGCGGCCGGCCCAGGCGATCTTGGATGACCGTGTCGGGCCTCAGGCCCAAGGCGTCGTAGATCGTGGCCCCCAAATCTCGGGGACTGTAGGCGGTGGATGCCGGATAAGCGCCCGCCGCGTCGGAGCTGCCGATCACCTGGCCGCCGCGCACCCCGGCCCCGGCCAGGGCGACGGAGAAGACTTGCGGCCAGTGATCGCGGCCGGGGGGCTGGCCCTGCAGCCGCGCAATCTTCGGCGTGCGGCCGAACTCGGTGAACAAGACCACGAGCGTCTCATCGAGCAGGCCGCCGCTTTGCAAGTCATCGAGCAGCGCGGCCAGGCCCTGATCCAGCGGCGGCAGCAGCCGCTTCTTCAGGGTGTTGAAGATATCGGCGTGATTGTCCCACGTCTGCACGATGCCCAGGTTGCACTGGACGATCGGCACACCCGCCTCGGCGAGCCGCCGGGCCAACAGCAGCGACTGGCCGAACATGTGCCGGCCGTAGCGGTCGCGGACCTTGGCCGACTCGCGGCCGAGGTCGAACGCCTGAGCCAGACGCCCGGACGTCAGCAGGTTGAAGGCCGATTCATAGCGCGCCGAGACTTGCTGGGCATCGGCGGCGGCCGCCAGCGCGGTGCGTTGGCGATCGACCTCGGCCAGCAGGCTGCGGCGGTTCTGAAGCCGTTCCAGCGATAGCCCATCGACGAGACGAAGGGTGTCCTCGCGGAAGTTCTTGTCGTTGGGGTCGCGGCGAATCTGCCACGGGTCGTGTTCGCCGCCCAACAGCCCGGCGTGCTGTCCCGGCCAGGTGAGTGGGCCTTCCAGCAAGAACGTCGGCAGGCTCACGCCGCTGGGAATGCCGTCGTGGCGCGGCCGCAGGTAGCTCAGGGCCGCCGCGTAACACGGCCAGTCTTGCCGCGAGGCCACCTTGTCGTCCGGCCGATCTTCCGGCAGCCCGGGGATCGGCGAGCCGGTCAGCACTTGGTGTGTGGCCGGCAAGTGCCCCGCGCAGCGGTGCGACATCGAGCGGATGATGGCCCAGCGATCTGCCCGGGCGGCAAACAGCGGCATGTGTTCGCCAATCTGAATGCCGGAGACGCGCGTGGCGATGGGCTTGAACTCGCCGCGAACTGCGTCGGGCGCGGCTGGCTTGGGATCGAGGGTGTCGATGTGACTGGCGCCGCCGGTCTGGAAGACCAGGATCACCCGCTTGGCTCGGCCACGTGGCCGAGTCTCTCCGAGACTCGCGCCCGCGTCTCGGAGAGACGCGTCCACGTGCGGCGGCCGGTCGCCGGCCACGGCCGCAAGGCCGCGCAGCCCCAGGCCCAGCGCGGTCGAAAACCCGACTTGCAAGATTTCCCGTCGGTTGCTCGACAAAGTGTCCTCCGGCAGGGTTGGGAGATCGGGGCGTCGCCGCAGTGTTCATCCGTCAAAAGGCAGGAGACGGCATTCTATCTCGCCAGATGCCGGTCAAAGAAGTCGAACATCGCCTTTTCGGCCCGCGCGGCGTCGGCGCCCTTGAACCCGTGGCCGGCGCCTTCCAGCGTCACCAGCTCGACCTCCACCTCGGCGGCCTTGAGGCGGTCGCGAATCCAGACCGCTTGCTCGTAATTTACGTAGGGGTCCTTGCTGCCTTGCAAGAGCAGGGTCGGCGCCGCGCTGGGTGTGACCCAGTACAGCGGGCTCGCCAGGATGTGGCGGCGTCGCTCTTTCGTGACGTCGCCCCCGAGCCACAGCGGCAAGACCTCCGCCGCATCGACGCTCTTGCCGTACGACTTCGTCAGATCGCTCGGCCCGTAGTAGTTGACCACGCAGGCCACCAGGCTGGACTGCCCCGAGTTGCCTTCGTCGCCTTCGAATTGCGGGACATCGCCGGTGACGCCCAGGAACTGGGCCAGATGCCCGCCGGCCGAGTCGCCCACGACGCCGATCTTCTCGCGGTCGACGTGGTACTTGTCGGCGTTGGCCCGCAGCCAGCGGACGGCCGCCTTGATGTCGTGCACCGCGGCGGGGAACTGATACTTGGGGGCCAGCCGGTAGGTGACGGTCGCCGCCACGTAGCCGCGCTCGGCCAGTTGCTGGCACAACTTGTCCCAGTGGTCGCGCTTGCCGGCCCGGAACCCGCCGCCGTGAATGCAGAGCACGGCCGGCAGCCGCTTCACCGCCTCCTTCGGGTGGGCCAGGTTCAGTTGCAGGTGCTGGTTGTCCGGGTTGGCGTACTCGATGTCCTTCTCGAACACGATCTCAGCGGCCGGGGCCTGGCGGGCGAACGTCGAACCAGCGATCAGCAGCAGCACAACAATCGGCAAGCGGGTCCGCATCGAATTCTCCGGCAAAAAGGTCGGTGAAAGCACTCGGATTATACGGTGCGGTGCAGCACGTGTCGCCATGGCGCCGCCACAACCGCCAGGCGCAGCGGGACGATCCGCCGCCGTGCCGTCGCAATCGGCATTCGTGCCCAAGGACTTCCGCGATAGAATCCAGTCCGCGTAACTGGCCCACGGACGGTCACCTCCTCGCCGTTTTGCGTGCTGTATGGATCGAGGTCTCGACGGCTTCCTGCCCTGGCGCGGGTCGCTGATGCTCGACGTGG
>JBGQHD010000448.1:0-5050 GCA_041497795.1 Planctomycetia bacterium | reverse complement strand
CGTTCAGAGTGCCCTGCGGGAGTCGAACCCGCGTGGCCGGTTTGGAAGACCGGCGCCTGTGCCGCTCGGCCAAGAGCACGTCAGTGTAGACCGCTCGCTCCGCGAGCGGTTCATCTCGCGGAGCAAGATGGCTACTTTTAGCGGAAGGAGAGGGAGTCGAACCCTCAAGGCCGTGAAGCTCGGCCGTTTTCGAGACGGCTGCCATCGCCGGTGGTTGGCTTGCCCTTCCGTTTTCGTAACTGCCTTTCGTGAGCTGCGGCGGCAGGACTCGAACCTGCATTCATCTCCTTAACAGGGAGGCGCCTTACCGTTGGGCTACACCGCATCGAGTAGCAGGCACACTCCGTGTGCCGTCCACGAGCCACGGCACACGGAGTGTGCCTGCTACCTTTCAGAGCGCCCAGCGGGAATCGAACCCGCGCTTCCGCCATGGCGAGACGGCAGGCTGCCGTTACATCATGAGCGCTTGAATACTTCCGAATTGTCAAAGAACGCCGAGGCGTGAGCCTCAGAGCACCAGGTGGGAGTCGAACCCACGTCGCCGCTTTACGGGAGCGGAGTCTTGGCCACTAGACGACCAGTGCTTCAACTACTACCAAGAGGAACCACGAATAGTACGAATAACACGAATGACTTATCGAGAATCAGGACGCTCGATCGCAATGACATCGTAGCCAAAGTCCATCCGTGTAATTCGTGCTAATCGTGGTTCCTTCTCTTCTAAGGAGCGAACGTCGCCGTGTAGGTTCGCGCCCGTCACTCGATCTGGTTTCGACGCAATCCTCAGTGGGACCAGAGGGATTTGAACCCTCACCTCTCCGGTTAAGAGCCGGGGATGCCGCCGTAACACCTTAGTCCCGCGCGATTCAAGTAGGGTCGGAGGGAATCGAACCCCCACCGCCCGGATTAAAAGTCCGGTGTGCTGACCCTTACACCACGACCCTGCGTTGAGTGGTCAACTCGCTCCGCGAGTTGATTCCGCTCGCGGAGCGAGCGGACCACATTACGGTCGGGTGCATACGTTTCCAGCGATCGCCACGATGCATGCGTTGTCTCCTGTGCAACGATTACGTCAGTAGTCCGGGGCGGAGTCGAACCAGCCATCGACGACGTATCAGATCGTCATGTTCACCGTTACAACACCGGACCAGGTACTCTTTTCTCCAGAGAGGAAAACCACAAAGAACGCCAAGGACACGAAGGTGACAGCGGGCCCCCCCCGCGATAAACGACTGCCTGCTTTGTGCTCTTCGTGTGCTTTGTGGTTCTCCTCTTCCTCAAGTCGGGATGGCCGGATTCGAACCGACGGTCTCGTGTTCCCGAAACACGTGGGATTGGCCACTACCCTACATCCCGAGTTGTTCCCGCCAGTCAGAACGGCTGGATTCGAACCAGCGGTCTCCTGCCCCCCAGGCAGGCGCGATGCCGGGCTTCGCTACGTTCTGGTCTTTCGCCCTTCGCCCGTGTATTCGTCGTGCTCGTGCTCGTAATCGGAGAATCGCGTTGTCTTCGAGCGAGAGAACGAGCACGAGCACGATTACGAACGGCCCCCGTCGCGGTTACGCACAAGTACCCCGGAGGGGATTCGAACCCCTGCCTGCGGATTGAAAGCCCGCTATCCTGCCACTAGACGATCGGGGCACGTTGTTTTCCGGTCATCCGTTGCCTTGCTTGCGATCGGCGCGCACGCCGAGCGCCAGTGGGCCGGGAGGTGCTCGAACCCTCGTCTCCCGGTCTTCAACCGGGCGCTACACCGTCTCAGCTACCAGCCCAACAAAAGGGACATGCCATCGAAGAACTCGGCTGACGAAAAAACCCGGTGCCGCGTGCGACACCGGGTTTTGATCCACTTTGGGATCGGCCGAGTGTCACAAGCGCAACGGAAACGCGGGGAGCAGATTCGCCTGCGGATAGGCAAATCGCCCGCATTTCTGTTCGCCCACGATACTCGACCGCAAAATCATCATTTTCGGCATCCTCGCTAGCAGCCGACGAACGAAACCGCCGTCAGCCGCGTGAAGTGTTCAATAACTTAGACGACGGTGGGCCGCGAAAGGTTCGCAAAAAAAACGGTGGGGGCCGACAACGCCCTCTATCTATGAGATGCGCGCGGTGGGCCAATTATTCCCTCGCTTGTCCGTAGCAGTCTGAACCTCCGAGCTAGCCAGACCACCTTATCTCCCGTTCCGCCCCTTCTCCCGAATGCGGCCCATGAGATCGGCGTAGTAGCCGTTGTCGTAGCCCGGCGGGGCCGATTGCCGGCTGCGGTTGAGGGCTTCCGTGGCCGGGGCCAGGTTGCCGAGGTGGTAGCAAGAAAGCGCCATGAGGTAGTGCCCGTAGGCGGCTTCATCGGCGAACTTCGCTTGCCACAGGTATTGCTGGGCGCCTTCGGCGGCGTCGGCGTACTGGTGCTGCTCGAGCAGGTGCTCGACGCGCAGCCGCCAGTAGTAGCGCGCGCACGGCCGCCAGGGATAGGCGTCACGGTTCGGGAAGCGATCGAGCACGTTCTCCGCCGCGCCCCACCACCAGGTGTACCAGCGGCGCGGGTCGGTCTTCACGCCGTGCCCGATCGCCCAGGGCAGGTAGACGCGGACGTAGAAGGCCCGGGTGCGCTGGGCGGCGTGGTACTCGGCCTGGCAGACTTGCCGGACGTATTCTTCCTCGGTCAGCTTGCCCGCGGCGGCGGCGGCCTGGGCGCGCTGAAAGTCGGCGGCGCCCGTGATGTTGTGCAGCTCGAAGATCGCCCGTCGCCAGCATTCGTCGAACGTGGCGGCGGCGCCTTGCTCGTCGAGCTTGGCGGCGAACTTGCGGACGCGGATCGAGCCGCGCTTGGCTCGCGTGGGCGGCGTGTGGTCGGCCCCCGCATCGCGCGGCGGGGCGGGATCCCAGTCGATGGTGTCGCCAAGGTCCTCGCCGGCGAACTTCCGCGCCGCCCATTGCCACAGTCGGCTGCCTGGCGCGACGTGCTTGGCCATCGCGGGGCGGTCCTTGAGCATTTGGCGAACCTGCTCGTCGCCGTGCTTGAGGGCGGCCGCCGATAAGCGGACGGATGCTTCGGGCTGGTACGTTTGCCCGGCGTCGCCCGGATTGCGGCGGATGGCCTCCTGCAAGTCGGCGATGCCGCCGGGATGATCGCCGAGCCCCAAGCGTGCCGCCCCTCGGCCGGCAAAGACCGCCGCACTCTCGTCGCCGAGCCGCAAGGCGGCGTCGAACGCGGCCTGGGCCTGAGAATACGCTCCTTCGGCCAGGTATTTCTCGGCCGCCACGATCGCCGTCGGCCGGTTCGCCGCGGCGACCTCAGCCTTGTCGGCGTGCGCCGATGAGTTGCTTAGCCCGATGGCGAAGGCGGAAAGGGCCAGCAATCGACAGAGTACCCGCCGGCCGCGGCTCACGGTGCGGAGCATCGCGTCGGTTTGGAGAGAGCGGCGGAGATAAGCGAGGAAGTAGATCACCAACTTCCACGCTGCTCGGCCGGGCTGCAAAAATCAAGTATCGAGTGCAACTCTCCAAACGCCGCTAACCCCGGCTTTCGGCCTTGGTGTCCAGCGCGGCGCTTGTGCCCGTGTGGCACATAACGATGATTCCGCCCCTACGCTTTGCGCCGTTTACGCAGATAGAACCGCCGCAGAGGGTTGTCGGCCGTCGCATCGTCAGACTTCAAGAATTCCGAAGAACCCTAAAGGCAGGAAGCAGCGATAGTTCGCGGTGCTAGCATACGCGGCTGTTAAACTTTTCTGTTTGCCAAGGCGGCTTCACAGTGTCACCTTAGATGGGAGATGGCTCAGGCTGCGCCCGCGTCGGCGGAGACGGCGAGGGCATGGTGTGAGCGCCGCAGCGCGGCGGAATGGACCGGGTTCACCTGCGACGATTCGCGTCGGCGGCCGGCTCACCGCGGCGGGCGGATGATTTCCCCATGTCGATAGGTCGTGCAGTGACCGGTTCAGGAGGGCCGGCAACGCCACTAGCCGGAGTGTTGCCATGCTGCGCTTTGTTCTTACGTCGCTTGTTGTCTGCGCCGTCGCCACGCCGCTGGCCGCGGCCGATCCCGTTGCCAGCGCGCCGCGCGAGGTCTATCCCGCGCAGGCCTATCGGCTCGTGTATCAGACGGTCTACGACCAACAACAGGTCACGGCCTATCGCGTGGAATGCGAGACGGTCGTCGACGAGCAGCGCGTTACCTGCTACCGCGACGTGACCGAGACGCAGATGCAGGAGCGGCGGTATACCGTCGCCAAGCCGATCTGGGAGACCAGCTCGCGCGAGGAGCGCTATAAGGTGCTCCGTCCGGTGTGGGAAACCCAAATCCGCGACTGCAGCTTCGACCGCGTGCGAACGATCGTGGAAACGGCCGAGCGCGAGGAGGCCTATACCGTGCAGCGCCCCGTATGGGAAGCCCACGAGCGCGAAGAGCAATACCTGGTCCGTCGCCCCGTGCAGGAAACCCACGAGCGCGAGGTCTGCTCCACGCAGCTTCGCCCGGTGGTGACGTATCGCCCGGTGCAGGTCGATCAGGGCTGCTTCGAGAACCGCACGCTGCTGCGGCCCGGCCCGACGAGCCTGGGCCTCCAGTGGGTGCCGGGGCACTGCCAATACAATCCGGCCACGGGCGCTTCAGGCTGGCAAATGGGCGGGCTGTATTGGGCGCGGAAGCAATGCCCGGGGGTCGCCGAAGTGCAGCGAGTCTGGCGGCCCAACCTTGTGACGCATCAGGTGCCGCAGACCTCGTACGTGCCGGAAACCGTCGTCCACAAGGTGCCGTACCAGGTTTGCCGGCACGTGGACGAGGTGCACGTGCGCAAGGTGCCCTTTCAGGTCTGCCGGATGGTGGAAGAGCAGCAAGTGCGGAAGGTGCCCTACCAGGTTTGCCGCCAGGTGGTGGAGCACGTCGAGCACAAGGTGCCGCAGCAAGTGTGCAAGTTCGTGGAGGAAGAACAGGTCCGCCAAGTGCCGGTGACGACCTGCCGCATGGTCTACGAAGAGCGAGTCGAGCAAATCCCGTTGCAGGTGTGCCGGAAGGTGCCCTACGAGGAGGCGGTGCGCGTGCCGCGCG
>JBGQHD010000447.1:0-5068 GCA_041497795.1 Planctomycetia bacterium | reverse complement strand
CTGCTCATTCCACGTACACAAACTCATTGGCCGACAGGAGCACCCGCGCGAGCCCCTGCCATGCCCGTAGACGACGCTCCTGTACATCAACAATCTGCTTTGCCCATTGTTGCTCCAAGCGACGGACTAGGCCGAGAGCCGCGGCCGTCTCCTCGTTACGCGGGTCGCGACCGAAGGCGCGCCGATAGGCTGCGCGCAGTCGGCCGGCATCATCGACTTGCGCGTCGGCCAGCAGCCGCTTCGCGAAGGCCCGCGATTGGTCGGTCATCAGCTTGCCGTTCAGGGCGAACAGCGCCTGCGGCGCCACCGTGGTGCTGTCGCGCTGCCCGTTGGGCGTGCTGGGATCGGCGAAGTCGAACGCCTGGAACACGCCGTACAGCATGCTCCGCAGGACCGGCAAGTACACGCTCCGCCGCGGGAAATCGTAGCGCTCGTAGACGCCGTTGGGATAGCCCGGCACGTAGCCGCGATTGGCCCCCTCGAGCAGCGTTCCGCCCATCACCGAATCGAGATTGCCGCCGACGGCCAAGAGCGCGTCGCGCAGCGATTCGGCGTCCAGCCGCTGCCGGCGGAAGCGCCACAGCAGCCGATTGCCCGGATCGACGCCCGCCGCCGCCGAGTCCCAGGCCGTGCTCATTTGATACGTGCTGGAGAGGACGATCCGGCGATGCAGGGCCTTGATCGACCAGCCGTCCTCGACGAACGTCCGCGCCAGCCAATCGAGCAGCTCGGGATGCGACGGAGCGTCGCCCAGCGCCCCGAAGTTATCGGTCGAGGGGACCAGGCCGACGCCGAAATGCCAATGCCACACGCGGTTGACCAGCACGCGGGCCGTCAAGGGATGCTCCGGGCGAGTCAGCCACTCGGCCAGTTGCCGGCGGCCGCTCTGGGTGGGCGGAATCGCCGGCGGCCGCTCGCCCGCCAGCAGCCGCGGAAAGCCGCGCGGCACCTCGGCCCCCAGCGTCCAATGGCTGCCGCGGACGTGGATGCGGACGTTCTCGACCTTCCCCTCGGCGGCGCCCATCGCCTCGGGCAGGGCCGGCAACGACTTCTCGAGAGCCGCCCCCTGCTCGCGGAGCTTCCGCAGCTCTTCTTGCGCGGCAGCGCCGTAATAGCGCTCGGCAGCCATCGGCACGGCGAAAGGCCCCTGCGGATCGGCCGCCAGCTTGGCCAACGCCTCGCCCGAGGGCGTGGCATGCTTCGCCAGATAATCGGCCCATTGCCCGAGGAAGATCGGATTGAGCTTGCGCTCGTTGGCAAGCTGCTCGGGCGTAGCGGCGACGAGCGACGTGACGCCCGAGGGCAACTCGCGCGGCACGAGCGCCAGCTTGTCGAAGTGTGGGAACGGCCCCTCGCGCCGGAGCCGGAGTGTGCTCTTGCCCGCCGGCAGCGCGACGACGCCTTCGACCGACCAGGTCTGCGTGTCGGGATACCAAGACCCGGTGACCAGTGCGGCGGCCGCTGACGAGATTACTTGGCTATTGACCGTCAGCTCCACCGGCCGCGATTCAGCCGCCGCCAGCCGCAGCTCCACCTGGTACGTGCCGGCCGTGGGCAACGTGATGTCGTACTCGGCCAAGTTCGGCAGCGGTCCGGCGTTGTAGATCACGCCGATCTTCTGCCCGTAGGCGGCAAAGTCCCGCTTTACGTTGCCGCGGTCGTAGTTCTCGGCCTCGATCACGATTGTGCCGGCGGGCGGGGCAGCGCCCTGCATCAGCAGCTTCAGCTCGCGCAGGGCCGCTCGCCGCCGGTTCAATTCCAAGGCCGCCTCCACATAAGCCGCCGCCTGCGGCCGTGCCTCGGCCAAGAGGGCTTGGTTGGCGGCGTTGACCTTGTCGGCCACGATTTGCCGCAGCGCGGCGATCTGCTGCCGGTGGGCCTGCAGCCGCTGGGTCTCCGCGGCCGAGCCGATCGGCCGCTCGAACCAGCGGGCCACGACCTTGTAGTTCTCCATCACTTGCGTGCTCTTGAAGATGCCGGCCAGGCCGTAGTAATCGGCCGTGGAGATCGGATCGAACTTGTGGTCGTGGCAGCGGGCGCAGCCCAGCGTCAGGCCGAGGAACGTCTTGCCGACGGTGTCGATCTGCTCATCCACGACGTCCATCTGCATCTTCACCGGGTCGTCCTCGGCCAGCATCTTCGGCCCCAGCGCGAGGAAACCGGTCGCGATCAGCGTCTCATTCGTGGGCTCGTCCAGCAGGTCGCCGGCGATTTGCTCCCGGACGAACCGATCGAACGGCATGTCCCGGTTGAAGGCCCCGATGACGTAGTCGCGATAGCGCCAGGCGTGGGCCTGTACGAGGTTCTCGTCCATGCCGTTGGAATCCGCGTAGCGGGCCACGTCGAGCCAGTGGCGGCCCCAGCGCTCGCCATAGTGAGGCGACGCCAGCAGCCGGTCCACGACGTTGGCCCAGGCCCGTGGCGATTCGTCCCGCAGGAAGGCCTCGATCTCCTCCGGCGTCGGCGGCAGGCCGATGAGATCGAAGGTCAGGCGCCGCAGCAGCGTCCGCTTGTCGGCGCGGGGCGCGGGCGCGAGGCCGCGCTCTTCGAGGCGGGCCAGAATGAAGCGATCGATCTCGTTGCCGGGCCAGGCAGTCTTTTTTACGCCCGGCAGCGGTTGCCTCTGAACCGGCCGAAATGCCCAGTGCTGAATATTCTCGGCCGCGGCAGGCCGCTCCGCGGCTACGAGAAGCCAGCACGCGCAGAGCGATAACTCCCAGCACGAGAACGCCCAGCAGGTTGCATCGCGGCGGTGTGGCATGTTCTCGTTGCTCGTCGTCCGCGTGTTGCAGGTCTTCGTCTTCATCTTCGTTTTCCACCGACGGAGATTGTACCGAGGGAGGCAGCGCCCGCACCAGGCGCCGAGGCGGCGGGCAGCGTGCGACTAGGGTTCCTGGCAACCACACCACCGGCGCGACGCGCACGTCCACCACCGGGCTTGTCCCGGTGGCTTGCTGACTGGTTGCTACCAACCCGGCGGGTGCCAACTTGCCCCACCGGGCTCGTCCCGGTGGTTAAATGACTGACGGCTGCAACCGGTGTTGTCAGCTTCCAGTCGAGGAACCACCGGGGCAAGCCCGGTGGAGTTCCTTGCCAGAATCTTTTGGTCAAACACGCGGGCCGCGGGGGACTTGACAAGTGACTACATCCGTCGCACAATCAGCGACTACAAGTGTAGCCACAACCCTGACGGAGCTGGATTCATGGCCAAGCTGACGATCTCCGACGCCGAATGGCAAGTCATGCAAGCCGTCTGGCGGCTCGGCCAGGCGACGGCCGCGGAGGTGATCGCCGAGCTGGCCCCCACGGGCTGGAGCCATCGCACCATCCGCACGATGCTGGCGCGGCTCACCGACAAAGGGGCGCTCTCCGCCACGGCCGACGGCCATCGCTATCTCTACCGCCCGCTAGTGACGCGGCAGAAATGCGTCCGGGCCGAGGGCCGCTCGTTTCTCAACAAAGTCTTCTGCGGCGACGCGGCGGAGCTGCTCGTCCATTTCGTCCAGGATACGCGGATGACGCCCGAACAAATTGACGAACTGAAACGGCTGCTGGATGCCAAACGGGCGCCGGAGAAGTAGGCGTGATGACCAAACGGGCTGCAGGCCGAACGTCCAACGTCGAACGTCCAACGCCCAACGTCGAACGAAAACAAGTTCGATGTTGGACGTTGGATGTTCGATGTTCGATGTTCAATTGTCAGCTAAACGAGCGATCCCTCTCTGAACTCGAGACGGCCCCATGATCGAGTCTCTTCTTTCCCGCGCCGAGTTGCTGCTCGTCTGGCTGACGCACGCCGCCTGGCAGGCGGGGCTTCTGGTCCTGGTCGTGCTGGCCCTCGTCTGGCTGTTGCGAGGTCGCTTGCACCCGCGGTGGCGGTTCGCCCTGTGGATGGTGGTCTTCGCCCGGCTAGCGATGCCGATCCTGCCCGCGGCGCCGTGGAGCCTGTTTGGGTTGCTCGGCGGGCAAGAAGCGAAGAGCACCCCGGCTGCTGCCAGCAGCCGGGGTGCTGAGGCGAGTGAGTCGCCGGAGCCAGAATCGCCGGCGACGGCCACTCCAATTGATTTCGCAGCCGCGCCTCTGGTGGAGCCGCCGGGCATAGGGTTCTTGCCGCCGGTGGAAAGCGAGGCTTCGCTGCTGCCGGCCGACGTGGCGCCATCCGTTGAAGCCGCGGCGGAGTCGCCGCCGCCCGCCGGCACGCCCTGGCTGCGCATCGCGGCCGTGTTGTGGATGCTGGGCGTCGCGCTCTTGGCCGCGCGGCACGTCGCCACCAGCCTGCGGTTCCGCCGCGAGCAGCGCTCGTGGCAGCCCGCGGACGCGGAGCTGTCGGCCAGGCTGGAAGACTGCCGCCGCGACTTGGGCTTGCGCCGACCGGTGCGGCTGGCGCTGTCGCCCGGCGACCTCGGCCCCGCCACCTGCGGCATTCTGCGGCCGTGCGTGGTGCTGCCGCGGCGGCTCGCCGCGTCGCTTTCGGCGGCCGAGCTGCGGCTGGTGCTGCTGCACGAGCTGGTTCACGTCCGCCGCTTCGACGTCCTCTGGGACCGCCTGGCCACGCTGATCTCGATCGTCCACTGGTTCCATCCGGTCGGCTGGCTTGTGAGGTTCCTGCTCCGCAAAGACCGCGAGCTGGCCTGCGACGCGGCGGTGCTCGACCGCTCGGGCGAGCACGCGGCGGCCCCCTACGGCCACGTGATCCTCAAGACGGTCGAAACGCTGATCGCGCCGTCGCCCCTGCCCGGCTTGGTCGGCATGTTCAGCCGCCGCCCGCGCTCGTTCCTCGAAAGGAGAATCCGCATGATCGCCGGCTATCGTAAAGGCACGTGGGGAAGCGTCGCCGCCGGCGCGGCGGTGCTGCTGGTACTGGTGCTCGTCGGATTGACCGATGCGCAGACAAAATCGCCTGAGGAGGCCGACGAGCCAACGCCAGCACCGCGTTCGAAAGACCCGCAGGATGGACCAAAGGCGCCTAGCGCCGCACCTCCAGCAGCGCGAACCGATACATACGGCGACCCGCTTCCAGACGGAGCGATTGCTCGCCTGGGTACGATCCGCCTGCGTCATGGGAACT
>JBGQHD010000446.1:0-5076 GCA_041497795.1 Planctomycetia bacterium | reverse complement strand
GTGCCGCAGTAGAGTCAAGCACCCCGGCTGCTTGGGAGAAGCCGGGGTGCTGAGCACGAGATGTTTCACGATGCATTCCGCCCAATTCCAGCTCCACGCTTCAATCGAGCAGGACCACTGGTGGTTCGTGGCCCGGCGGGAGATTCTGCGGCGGATCGTCCGCGAGGTGCTGCCGGCCGACCCTGACGCCGTCGTGGTGGACGTCGGCTGCGGCACGGGGGCCAACATCGCGGCGCTGGCCGATGACTACCGCTGCGTGGGCATCGACACGTCGGACGAGGCCGTCGAGTTCGCCCGCCGGCGGTTCCCGCAGGTCCAATTCCTCGTCGGCCAAGCACCCCGCGATCTAGGATCGCTGGCCGCCGAGGCCCGGCTGTTTCTGCTCACCGACGTGCTGGAACACGTGCCGGACGATTTCGCGATGCTCTCGGAGCTGCTGGCCGCCGCCTCGCCGGGCGCCCGGTTCCTCATCACCGTGCCGGCCGACATGGCCCTGTGGAGCCCGCACGACGTGAGCTTCGGGCATTACCGGCGCTACACGCTGCCGCGACTGGCCCAGGTTTGGGATTGGCTACCCGTGCGCACGCGGCTGCTCTCGTACTACAACTCGCGGTTGTATCCGCTGGTGCGGCTGGTCCGCACGCTCAATCGCCGGCGTCATCGTGGCTCGGGGGCGGCCGGCACCGACTTCGGCCGGCCATCGCGGCCGATGAATTGGCTGTTGCGCCGCATCTTCGCGGGCGAACAGCGCCGGCTGGTGCGGCAGCTTCGCGGCCACGGCAGGCGCGGGTACTCGCGAGGCGTCAGCCTGATCGCCCTCTTGGAGCGTCAGCGGGGCGAAATCGCCCTCCGCGCCAGGCCGCAGGAGGTTCCCGCGGATCTCTACAACCCGAGCGAAGCGGAGTTGTGCCCGGCTTGAGCTGTGACCTTCAAGGTCTCCGCGCCGCTCAGCGCTCATCGCAAGGTGCCTCGTGCCCCCTGGTCCAGCGCTCCAGAGTAGATTCGCTTGACGCCGTCGGCGGTGCCAAGGAGAAGCGCCCCGTCATCGTCGATGCCTCGGCAAATGCCCTTCACCGCTCGTCCGCCGGTCGCAACCGTCAGCTCCTCGCCCTGTTGCAAGCAGAGCCGATCGGCCGCGCGGGCAAGCGACGCAGGACGGTCAGCCAATTGTGCGAGGCCCTCGTCGAGTCTGGCGAGCAGCTCGATCAGAAACTCCGTGTGGTCGCAGGCCTCGCCGGTCGAGTCGCGCAGCGTGGTGGCGATTGATCGCAGCTCGGCCGGGGCGTCGGCCAGCGTGTTGTTCGTGTTGACGCCGATGCCCAGGATCATGCGGCCGCTCGGCAGCCCTTCGATCAAGATGCCGCTGAGCTTCCGGCCGCCGACGAAAACGTCGTTGGGCCAGTGCAGCCCCGCGGGAATGCCCGGCGCCAGCCGTTCCACCGTTTCCACCAAGGCCACCGCGCAGGCCAGCGAAACCAAGAGCACGTGCTCGGCGCGGATGCCCTGCCGTGCCGGGTCGATCAGCAGGCTCATCGCCAGGCTGCCGCGGCCGGTCCACCAGACGTTTGCCCCGCGCCCCCGGCCGGCGGTTTGCTCGGCGGCCAGGACGAGGTACGGCGGGCGCGTCTCGGGCGGCAGCTCTCGCGCGTAGTCGTTCGTGGAAGCGAGCGTATCGTGCTGCTCGACCCCGGCCAGGAGCGTAGCTGCCAGAAGCCGTGTGAGATCGACCGTAGACTCGGTGGCCACGCAGCGGTCCTTTTTGCCGGTTTTCGTTGACAGGTCCTTCGCCGAGGGGACAATAACGTGGGACGTAGGGTCTGTCCATCGTCACGGATGGCACACGTCTTGGCGTTGTCGGAAGAGGCCTTATCTGGACTGCGCGGAATCGGGCGGGTCTGCGGATTGCGCGGACGGCGGCCGTCGCGACCGCGCTGTGGCCGCTTGCGGAACGGCACATCGGAACAGCCAGACCGGAACGGGCACATCGAAGAGGAGAGAGCCATGAATCATCGTTGGCGGTGCACGGGAAGGCGGCGCCACTCGCCGCTCGGGGGGCGAGCGCTCTTGGTCCTGCTGCTGTCGGGCGTCCTCGCCTGGCCGGCGGCCGGGGGGGAGGTCCGCCTCCGCAACGGGTTCACGCTGGAAGGGGAAACGTTCCCCTTCAAGGCCCTGGCCGACGGGTTCAACGGCGGCCTGAAGGGGGCCAGCCGCGGCGACCCCATCGTCGTCATCGACGACGTGCTGCACCGCTACTACGTGCCAAGCCTGATGGTCGGAGACTTCAAGCCGGGGCGAGACGAACCGCTGGAGAAGTTCGCCATCAAGCAGATCGGCCGCTCCGAAGCCGGAGCGCCCGTGCAAAGCGTCGGCCCGGCGATTCGCATCACGCCCTGGGACGAGTTCGGCAAGCGCATCTATACGATGTCGAGCAACCCTCGCCCGCTCGATGTCATTCAGTGCATCACCGCGGTCACTCCCAAGTACGTCGTGGTGGATGCGTTCAAGGACTACAAATGGACGCAGTACGTCGCCACCACGTCGATCAAGCCGGACATGCTGTACCGGATCATCATGAAGAACATCGATCCGAAGCTGCTGGAAGACCGGCTGCGGGTGGTGCGGTTCTATCTGCAAATGGAGGTGTTCGACGTCGCGGAGAGAGAGCTCACCCAATTGCTGAAGGACTTTCCCGAGCGGCGCGAGGAGTACGAGTCGCAGTTGCGAGGCGTCAAGCAACTCGTCGCCAGGCGCGTGATCTCGGAGATCAAGGTCCGCCGCGCGGCCGGGCAGCACCGCCTGGCTTACACGCTGCTGAAGAACTTCCCCGCCAAGGGCGTGGCCGGCGAGATTCTGGCCGAGGTCGAGGAATTCCTGGAGAACAAGGAGGTCGGCAAGCCGCTGGGCTACGAGGTCTTGCTGAAGCAGCGCGAGGACCTGTTGAAACAGCTCGACGCGCACATGAAAGAGCTGGCCACCCGCGAGACGAAGTACGCCGGCCAGCTCGAGGTCATCCGCAAGGAAATCCTGGCCGAGTTCTCGGTGCACACGCTCGACCGCCTGGTGCCTTACCGCGAGCTATGCACCGATCCCTCGGCGACGCTCGAGCAAAAGGTGGCCCTGGCCATCAGCGGCTGGACGCAGGGGCCCAAGGGGGCGACGAACAACCTGCCCATCGCACTCTCGCTGTACAAGGTCCGCGACCTGGTCCACGCCTACATCAACGCCGAGATCAAGATCGAGCGCGGGGAGATCGCCGACAAGCTGAAGGCCCAGGAAGGGGCCACCGCCGAGCGGCTGGCCGCGCTGCTGGCCAACATGAAGCCGCCCAAGGACACGCCGCCGTCGGACAACGGCTACTACGAGCTGACCGTGGACGGCCTGGCCGGCGAAGCGCCGATCTCCTACACCGTGCAGCTTCCGCCGGAATACAACCCGTACCGCCGCTATCCGGCCGTGATCACGCTGAACGGCGGCAGCACAAACCCCAAGATGCAGGTCGATTGGTGGGCCGGCGGCGTCGATGCCAAGGGCAACCGCCAGGGGCAAGGCTCCCGGTACGGCTACATCGTCATCGCCCCGACCTGGACCGTGCCGCACCAGGGCCGCTACGAATACTCGCTCCGCGAGCACGTCGCCGTGCTGCACTCGCTCCGCGACGCCTGCCGGCGGTTCTCGGTCGATACCGACCGGGTCTTCCTCTCCGGCCACGCCATGGGCGGGACGGCGGCCTGGGACATCGGCCTATCGCACCCCGATCTCTTCGCCGGCGTGATCCCGATCTCCTGCCAGATCGACAAATACTGCGACCTGTACTGGGAAAACGCCCGCTACCTACCCATCTATTACGTCGTCGGCGAGAAGGACGGCCCCAAGCTGGTGACCTGCGCCCGCTCGCTCGACCGTTACATGCAGCGGTCGTTCCCGGTGATCGTGGCCGAGTTCATCGGCCGCGGGCACGAGGATTTTTCCGACGAGCAGCTGCGGTTCTTCGAGTGGATGTCGCGGCAGCGGCGCGACCTGGCCCGCAAGGAATTCGAGTGTGTCACGCTGCGGCCGTGGGACAGCTATTTCTGGTGGGTGGAGATGGAGGAGATGCCCGCCTCGCGCATGGTCTTGCCCGAAGACTGGGACAAGGCCAATTTCAAAGGCGTGTTCCGCATCAAGGGCAAAGTGCTGAACAACAACACGATGACCGTCAGCGGTGGGGCGTCGAAGGTGACGCTGTATCTCTCGCCCGATCTGGTGAATTTCAGCGCCCCGCTCAAGCTCACGGTCACGGGCAGTGCCAAGACCTATCCCCCCAGCGCCATCAAGCCCTCGGTCAACGTGATCTTGGAGGACGTCCGCACCCGCGGCGACCGGCAGCATCCCTTCTGGGCCAGCGTCGTCGTCAAGGATTCGGCGCGGGAGGTGACCACCGGGGCCCGCGAGCGGCGCGAGGGACCGATGGTGCAGCCGGTCCGGGCCGCGCCGGCCGGGGCAAGGCCAGCCCGCGCGGCGCCGCGGTAGGCAAGCGTGCGCGTGCGCGGCGGCGAGGCAGTCAACAATGTCACCCTGAGCGCAGCGAAGGGTCTCACCGCAGAGGCTCCGCGGCCGCCGAGATTCTTCGCTGCGCTCAGAATGACATTGCGCTCAGAATGACATCGCGCTCGGAATGCCATAGCCGAGTGCCAGCCGCTTGATGACGATCGTCGCGTAGCTGCCGCGCGGCAGCTCGCACTCGAGGCGCAGCTTCGTGCGGCCGGGGTAGAGGTCGTCGGCCTCGTCGGCGGACTTCAGGCCGCGCGGCGCGGCCATTGCCGCCCGCTGGCCTTTGGAGAAGAAGCTGTCGCGAGGGTACTTCACGCGGAGTTGCCGCGGCTCCAGCCCCTCGGCGGCAACCACGCGCCGCATCAGCTCGGCGTAGGGCCCTTCCTCGTGCCGCGAGCGGGCCGTGGGGAGGGGTAGTTGGGTTCCGCGGAGCGCTTCCCGCTGGACCTCATCGAGCTGCCGCGGAAAGGGCAGCGGTTCGTCGCCTACTTCGACGTCGGCAAGCTGCTCGGCCCCGCAGGTCTCGCGCAAGAGGGCCGCCAGCAT
>JBGQHD010000445.1:0-5083 GCA_041497795.1 Planctomycetia bacterium | reverse complement strand
GTCGTAGCCGTCACGCTGCTCGCCCCAGCCGAGCGCCCGGTAGCCGACCCAGGTGCCTTCCGACAGGTGCGTGCCGCGGAAGTTCTCGGCCGCCACCACGTAGCCGGCCGCGGCCAGCCGGGCGAACGACTTGCGCGTCTCGGCGGACCGCAGGTCGGCGTAGCGCTGCTCGTACAGCACCGGCCAGGGCCCCTTGCCCGCGGGGAAATACAAGTAGGTCGAAAGCCGCTGGCCGTCGCGCATCGGCACCATCACGTGCCGCTCGGTGATCGTGCCCAGATCGACGACCGGCTCCGCGGAGCGAGCGGCATTCGCCGCCAACAGCGTAGCGGTCAGAATCGACATCCAGCGTGCGCTTGCCATGAGGTGCTCCCTGTGAGGCGGCGGTGTGCGTTGCCGATTGTCGGGCCGCAGGCCACGGGATTCAAGCAGAAGCCGGATGCTTCGCCGGCTTCACGCTGGCGAGCGAGCAGGGGGATAGCGAATGCGGCGCATTCGCCGCTGTGACGGCTCTCCGGCCGTCACTCGCCCCCGAACGTCTCGCGCAAGAAGTCGTGCGCCACGTCCCACTTCTTGGCGGCGGCCGCGAAGTCCACGGGCATCGCCTTGACGGTGGCCGGCGTTTCCACACGGGTCTTCGCGGCGACGTTCGTCCCCAGCGGAATCTGCGCGCTTTCCCCCTCGGCCAGCCGGGCTTCCACCTCGGCCGACAGCAGATGGTCGATCAGCTTCCGCGCCGCCTCGGGATGCGGGCAATCCTTGACGATGCCCAGCGAGTTGGGGATGAACAGCGTCCCCAGGTCGTCGCTCTGGGCGTCGCGGTCGAGGTACACGATCGCCAGCTTGTAGCCTTGCTCCTGAAACGCCACGGCGTCGTCCGTGTCGGTCAGGCCGATCGCGAGCTTGCCCGTGGCCACTTGCTCGGCCACGTCCTTATTGCCGCCGACGATCTGCACGCCGTTGGCCTTCAGCGCCCGGAAGAACTCCTTGGCCCGCTCGTCGCCCCAGTGGCCGAACAGGCAGCAGGCGTGCGTGAACGTGGTGCCGTAGAGCGGCTTGGCCATGCCCAGCCGGCCCTTCCAGCGGGGGTCGGTCAGATCGAGAATCGACTTGGGCCGCTGGGCCTCCGGCACCTTGTCGGTATTAACGACGAGCACGCGGGCCCGCGCGGCGAAGCCGTACCAATAGCCTTCCGGCGAGCGGAATTGGGCGGGGTAGTTCTTGGCCAGCGGCGATTCGTAGGCCTGGAGCAGCCCCTGCTCCTCGAGCCGCAGCGTGCCGAGGATTTCGTTGTTCCAGAACACATCGCACCGCGGGCGGTCCTGCTCCGCAACGATGGCCCGGTACAGGCCGATCGTCTTGAACGCCTCGGTGTCGAACTTGGCAGAGACCTTCAGGCCCTGCTCCTTGCCGAAGTCCTCCAGCACCGGCTCGGAGAACTCGCCGTCCAGCGCGGAATACACGACCAGATCGGGCGCCGCCGGCCCACCGCAGCCGACGGAAGCCACCAGGAACAACGCCCAGGCCGCCACGAGCGCCCATCGCCGAGATCCGGGCAGAGCGGACGGCGAATGGATGCGGGCGATGCGTGTCATTTGGGTTGCCTCTCTTGGGAATCCGAAAGGTGCTCCGCCTCGCCGACAACTTGATTTTACCGCAGCCCCGATCCATCTCAACGGGCTGTCGAATAAGCCCGCGCGATGCCGCCACGCGGCCGCGTCTCTCCTGGTAGTAGGCACACTCTGTGTGCCGTCTTCGTAGAACGGAATTCATTCCGTTCGTGCCTGCAATGGCTCGGGAGCGAACGGAATGAATTCCGTTCTACGGCACGCGGAGCGTGCCTGCTACTTTGACCGTCGCCTGTCATTCTGAGCGCAGCGAAAAATCTCTCGTGGCGCCGCCCGAGGTCCTTCGCTGCGCTCAGGCACCGGCACGAAGGCGGACACTCCTGTCCGCCTGCCGGACGATTGGCGGACAAGAGTGTCCGCCTTACGCGCTCAGAGGCCCGCGCGGCGTTGCAGCTCTTCGACGTAATCCTTGGCGTCCTTAAGCCCCGCGCCGCTGGCGTTACGGTAGTGCTTGATGGCCCCGATCTTGTCGCCGCGGCGCAGGGCCTCGACGATCTCCGTCGAGGCACCGCCCGCCGACGCACCGCCCGCCGAGACATCGCCCAGCGGGTCGTACTCCAATCCCGCGTTGCCCAAGAGCAGATCGAGCTTGGCCTCGACACGAGACAGCGCCGCCGTGCGCTTCTGCAGATTGCTCAGCGCCGCCAAGCTGATCAGGAGCAAGATCACGCACCCCGCCGCCAAGCCGGCAGTCGCTTCGAGCATGAGGGTACCTGCCTTACAATGGGCGGACAGCAACGTCCGCCTTACCGGCGCGCGGCACTACCTCCGCGGCGCTCTACAGCAATGCGCGGTAGCCATGGAAGGCGGTGTCTCGGTGGCTTGGTTTGTGGTGGCCTGCTTTTCGGTGGCCTAGTAGCGGCGTCCGCCGCCGCCACCGCCGTAGCCGCCACCACCACCACCGCCGCCACCATAGCCTCCTCCTCCACCGCCGCTGCGGCGGCCACCGCCACCACCGCCGCCGCCGCCGTAGCCACCACCGCCACCGCCCCGCCGCCCGCCGCCCTCTTCCTTGGGCCGGGCCTCGTTCACGGTGAGCGCGCGGCCGTCGACGTCCTTGCCGTGCATCGCCTTGATGGCGGCTTGGGCTTCCGCGTCGCTGCCCATCTCCACAAAACCAAAGCCCTTCGAGCGTCCCGTGTCTCGATCGACGATCACCTGCGCCGAACGCACGGAACCATGGGCCGCGAACATCTCCTCCAACTGGCTGTCGCTAACGCTGTAAGCCAAGTTGCCGACGTACAACTTCGTACCGATGGGAAAATCTCCTTGCCAGCCGCCGCTTCAGGCCACGACCCAAGGGGCCAGGTTGATCCGACGGAAATCGAGAAACAGGTCCAATTCGAACGCAGCCCGGCGGCCGCCCCGAGGGCCGCCCAGCCGTCCTGATATCCTAGGGTTACCGGCCCCCCCGGTCAATCCGAGTCGCCGACGCCGCGGGGCGGGTCGCTCGTCCTCGTCCTCGTCGTCCTCCTCGTCCTCGAAAGAGCCGGCTGGCGGCGAGTACGAGGACCCGTACGAGGACGAGCCGCCGAGCCGAGAGCCAACGCCTGACACGGGCGCCAGAGTGCCCGCACCGCGTACTCGAAGTACCGGCGAACCCAGCGTGCCCCGCCAAGCATGGATTTCAATGTCCCGGACCGGTAGAGTTAGAACGTATCGACTAAGCCGCCCGCATAAGCCAGCCGCAATCGGTGAAGCCGACCGCAACTTGGCCAAATCGGTGCACACCGCGAAGATTTTGACCACGGATAGCGCAGATGACACGGATACGGCGAAGAGAATCCGTGTCATCCGTGCTATCCGTGGTGTCATCGGTCGCGGCTGAGCCGCACTGTGCAATCGGTGGATAACTCTGCTCGCCCTTTCTTGCCGTTCGCCATGATCTCGCCGCACGACTGCTCCTGCCCGTTGCACCGCCGCTCGTTCCTGGCCACCGGCACCACCGGCATCGGCTCCGCCGTACTCGCCTCGCTGCTAGGGCCAGAGCTGCTCCGCCGGGCCGGAGCCGCTGAAGGCGCCGCGGGCGCCGCGACGGCCGGTAAGCCAAAGCCCGGCGGCCCCGCGCTCGACCATTGGCCCGGCGTCGTTCGCCCGCTGCATCACGCCGCCAAGATCAAGCGCGTGATCTTCCTTTGCATGGCCGGCGGCCCGAGCCATCTGGAGACCTTCGACTACAAGCCCAAGCTCGCCGAGATGCACGGCAAGCCGATGCCCGAGTCGTTCACCCGCGGCAAGCCGATCGCCCAGCTCCAAGGGCAGAAGCTCAATTGCTTCGGCCCGCAGCACAAGTTCGAGCGGTTCGGCAAGTCCGGGCAAAACATCTCCGAGCTGTTCCCGCACATTGGCTCGGTGGCCGACGATATTTGCATCGTCAACTCCGTCGTCACCGAGGCCATCAACCACGACCCGGCCCACACCGTGATGAACACCGGCACGTCGATCACCGGCCGCCCGTCGATGGGGGCCTGGACCAACTACGGCCTGGGCAGCGACTGCGACAACCTGCCCGGCTTCATCGTGCTCACCTCGACCGGCCGCAGCGGGCAGCAGCAGCCGATCGCCAGCCGGCAATGGTCGGCCGGCTTCCTGCCCAGCCGGTTCCAGGGCGTGAACTTCCGCAACCAGGGCGAGGCCGTCCTCTACGTCACCAGCCCCGGCGGCGTCACCGAGGGCCGCCAGCGCGACGTGATCGGCGCCGTGCAGCAGCTAGATGGATTGTCCAACCGCCTGGTCGATGACCCGGAGGTGGCCACCGTCATCACGCAGTATGAAATGGCCTTCGCCATGCAGGCTTCGGTGCCGGACCTGATAGACATCTCGAAAGAGCCGAAGCGCACGCTCGATCTCTACGGCGCCCAGCCCGGCGACGGCACGTTCGCCAGCAACTGCCTGCTGGCCCGGCGGCTGGCCGAGCGGGGCGTGCGGTTCATCCAGCTCTACCACCGCGACTGGGACCACCACGGCAACATCAAGGCCGACATCGCCGTCGTGGCCCAAGAGGTCGATCAAGCCTGCGCCGCCCTGATCAAAGACCTCAAGCAGCGCGGCATGTTCGACGACACGCTCATTATTTGGGGCGGCGAATTCGGCCGCACCCCCATGGCCCAAGGCAACGGCCGCGACCACCACATCAAGGGCTTCTCGATGTGGCTCTCCGGCGGCGGCATCCGCGGCGGCATCACGCACGGCGCCACGGACGAGCTAGGCTACGAAGCCGTCAAAGACATCTTCCACGTCAACGACTTCCACGCCACGCTGCTGCACCTCCTGGGCATCGACCACCTGCGGCTGACGTACAAGTTCCAGGGGCGGGATTTTCGATTGACGGACGTGGCGGGGAGGGTGGTGAAGGAGATATTGGGGTAGGGTCCGCTGTGCGACCAAGCATTTGCAAAGCCACCAGAGGAAGCCACTAATGTCGAACCCTGAAGAAGTCCAAGACGACGAATGGC
>JBGQHD010000444.1:0-5083 GCA_041497795.1 Planctomycetia bacterium | reverse complement strand
TCGGCGCCGCGGCGGTAGACGAGGATGGCCTGCCGGACCGCGTCGCAAACGAGCACCTCCTTCTGGCCGTCCCCATCGATATCCACGATCTGCACGTTGGTGACTTGGGCCAGTGCGTTCGGATCTCCGAGCACCACGGAGCGAAAGGCCAGGCCCGGCGCGGGCGGAAACTCTGGCAGGCCGTGCGGCACCCTCACGAACGGTGCCGGCCAGCCGACGAACCCAATGCCGCAGGCCAGGCCCACGGCCGCCAGCAGCAAAGCGAGCGTCAGCTTTCGGCTGCCGGCCAGGGACGGCCCCGCGGATCCTGGCGGTGATTCAGTGCGGCGACGCTTCATGTTGCACGACGCTCGGTGCAATGCGGTAAACAGCGACTCCTATTGATTCTGTAGCACCGCCTAGCGTGGGTCAAATGACGGTGAAATTATGCGGTGAATTTATGGGTAGAAAACGACCCCAATGCGCAAGTCACTACACGAGCCGCCGGCGCCGGCGTATACTCGCTGCTCATCCGCGATAACCGGCAAAGTGGCACCTGTCACCCGACCCGATTCATCGAATACACCGTTAGCGTCAGGCATCTCTATCCCTCAGCACCTCGAGGCCTACCATGCGCGCCGCCGTTTGTCTTGCCGCCGTACTGCTTTTTGGTTACCAGAATCGCCCGTTCGCCGATGAAGCCCTGCCCAAGCCGACAGGGGATCGCATCGTCTCGCCCGACGCCAAGCTGGAATTGCTCTTCACTCGCTCAGCCAAGATCGAAGGCGGCCTGACCGAAGGCCCGGCCGTGGCCCCCGACGGCAGCATCTACTTCTCCGACATTCCGTTCGGCAAGGATGACGGCAAGATCATGCGGTTCGACCCGAAGACGAAGAAGACCACGGTCTTCGCCGAGGACAGCGGCAAGTCCAACGGCATGATCTTCGACCGCGACGGCAACCTGCTCGTCGCCGAGGGGGCCGATTACGGCGGCATTTGCGTCTCGAAGTGGAACGTCAAGACCAAGCAGCGCACCGTCGTGGCCGACAAGTACATGGGCAAGCGGTTCAACGCCCCCAACGACATCTGCGTCGATGCCCAGGGGCGGATCTATTTCACCGATCCCAAGTACCTGGGTCACGAGAAGCGCGAGCTGGAACACCGGGCCGTGTACCGCATCGATCGCGACGGCAGCGTGCACGAGGCCACGCACGAGACCGTGAAGCCCAACGGCATCGCGCTGAGCCCCGACGGCAAGACGCTCTACGTGGGCAACAACGACAACGGCTCGGACGACGTGACCCAGCCGGGCGCCAAGCCGGGCGTGATGAACATCGAAGCCTACGGGGTCAAGGCCGATGGCTCGCTCGGCAAGCGGCGCGTCCTCTTGGATTTCGGCGAGAAGGGCGGTTGCGACGGCATGTGCGTCGATGCCAAGGGGCACGTCTATCTCACCATCCGCGAGCCCAAGCGGCCCGGCGTGATGGTCATCGACCCCGCCGGCAAAGAGGTGGCCTTCATCCCCACCGGGCCAGCCAATCAAAGCACGGTTGGCGCGGACGGCTCCAAGAAGGAGCCGATTGGCATGCCGAGCAACGTGGAATTCGGCATCGGCGACGAGATCAACGTGCTCTACATTACTGTGGATAAGGGCCTGTACCGCGTGCCGCTGAAGGCCAAGGGCTTCCACGTGCAATACGCGACGCGATAGGATTCGTGGAGACGGGCAGGTTCGAGGTCACGTGAACGTCCAACATCGAACGACGCCGCGTCTGCTGCAAAAGGAGTCTCGCATGTCCACCGATCTCACTCAGCAAAGCGCATCTGAGTCGCCCACGCCGCCGAATCAGCCGCCGGCTGCACCGCCCGCCTCGTCGCCGCAGGCCGTCGCGGCCCGCAAGGCGGCCCAGGGCAAGACGGTCCGCCGCGTCGTCTTCTGGGTGCTGCTCTTGGGCCTGCCGCTGGGCTTCATCTTCCTGGTGCTCCTCGGCCTCAGCAGCCTGTTCTCCTTCTCGTCCCCCTCGCTGGTCGAGAAGAACTACAGCAAGCGGACGTGGACCAGCGGCCGGCACAAGATCGCCATCATCCATTTGGATGGCACGATCCTGAGCGGCGAGGGCTTCATCAAGAAGCAGATCGAGCAAGTGATGGACGACGACGCCGTCAAGGGCGTGGTCTTCCGCATCAACTCGCCCGGCGGCTTGGTCACGGCCAGCGACCATATCTACCAGCAGCTCCTCAAAATGCGTAAGGAGCGCGGCAAAGACGAAGAGCCGCTGCCGATGGTGGTCAGCATGGGCGGCATGGCGGCCAGCGGCGGCTACTACGCGGCCATGGCCGTGGGCGACACGCCGGGTTCGATCTACGCCGAGCCGACGACCTGGACCGGCTCGATCGGCGTGATCATTCCGCACTACAACGTGGCCGGCTTGATGAAGGAATATGGTGTGCAGGAAGACTCCGTCGCCAGCCATCGACTCAAGGGGATGGGCAGCATCGCCAAAGAGATGACGCCTGAGATCAAGGCGATCTTTCAGCAATTGGTGGACGAGTCGTACGCCGACTTCAAGAAGATCGTCCAAGCGGGCCGGCCCAAGCTCACCGACGAGCAAATCTCCACCCTGGCCACGGGGCAGGTCTACACCGTGAAGCAGGCGCTGGAAAATGGCCTCGTGGACAAGCAAGGCTATCTCGAGGACGCCATCCAGGGCGTGATCAAGATGGCGGGCCTTTCCGAAGACAAAGTCCGCGTCGTCGAGTACGAGCGCCAACCGACGCTGCTCGACCTGCTGATGGCGAAGGCCGAGTCGCCACACTCCGAACTGGCGGCGCTGCTCGACGTGGCCAAGCCGCAGGCTTACTATCTGGCGCCCGGTTGGCTGCCGGTGGAGTTGAAAGCCCACCGTCAGTAGGTCGAGCTGTTCATGACCCGCGGCCGTTCATCGACCAAGTCGCTCTAAAGCGAGCAGCGCTCGGCCGTGGTCGGGATTGATTCGCAGGCAACGTGCGTACGCGGCGAGCGCGCCCGATCGGTCGTCTAGAAGCCGGAGAGTTTCCGCCAGGTAAAACCAGGTATGGGGATGATCCTCAAGGCTGCGGCTGGCGATTTCAAGATGCTCTTTCGCGGCCGATAGATCGTTCTTGAGCCAGGCCGCCTTGCCCACCTCGAATTCGGCGAGGGCCAGGTGGCGGCGGCTCGCGATCAGGTCGCCCGTTCTGGCAAAGGACGTGGCCAGCAGCCTGTGCAGCTCCGGGGTCGCCGCGATTTGTGCGACTTGCAACCAGGCGGCCTGACCTTTTTGATGTTCTCCCGCCTGCGTGTATGCGTGTCCTAGCAGTTCCAACAGCTCTCCCAACCCGGGGCCCAGGTAATCTAATCCAGCGTGGAGCGTTTCGATGGCCTCGCCAGGACGGCCGAGTTCCAATTGCCAGCCGGCGACGCGCTCGAAGATCGGCGTCGAGGCTTCGCGGGGGATCGTCCGCAACAACTCAATCGCCTCCGGCCGTTGCCCCTGCTGGGCGAGCTTTTCCGCGTGTGCCACGGCCCTGTTGACGCCGGTGTTTGCTTCGCGCAGGCTATCGCGCGGGCCGGACAGATGGTTGCTATGGGCGATTTGGTCTTCGGCGCGGCGACTGCGCTCTTCGAAGGGCACCGCCGCCGCGAAGCTCCCCAGCTCTTCTTCAGCCCAACCGCGCAACTGGTTGGCGTACAAGTCGGCGGGGAATTCACGCAGCACCTCATCCAACAACCGCCGCGCCTCTGCGGCGCGACCCGAGCGAGTCAGCCGGCGGGCCAGCGCGAGCCGAGCATGGGGCAATTCGCCGGCCTTGTTCAGGGCCTCCTCGGCTTCCTCCAGCGCGCCCAGACGCAGGTGCACAAGACCAATCGCCAGCCAACAGCGGGCCGCGCTGGGTGGGTCTTCGGCGATGGCCTCGTGATAGCGCGGCAGCGCCTCTTCAAAGCGTCCGGCGCGGTCGAAGGCCGCGGCCCGATAGAACAAGTATTCGGACGAGGAAGGCCGAAGCTCGTGCCCTCGCTCAAAGCAATAGGCCGCCTCATTGAAGAGGCCAAACGACCGGTACTCATCCGCCAACTGCACCCAGGCATCGGCCTTCCCGCGATCCATGTGATCGGCGAGTCGGCGCACGTCCGACGCCTGCCAAGGCTCAAACCGGCTGAGGCGTAAACGGGGCAGCGGCGCCTTGTGCTGCGCCACGCCGAGCCAGGCGATTCCGACCAGCTCTCCCACCACGACCAGCAGCAAGACCTTCTGAGCACGCGTCATGGCGAGCTTTCTTGGCTGAGCCAGACGGTGACACGCTGCACGCTGGCGGAGTTAGCCGTCGTGAGGTGGATGCCGCCGGCCACGATGTCGGGTTTTCCGTCTCCGTTCAGGTCGCCGCAGGCGGTGGTCACCAGCCAGTGCGGCTTGGCGGCGAGTCGATACGTCGTGAAATTCTGTCGTCCATCGTTCCGCAGCCATACCAAGCTGGCTTGTCGCGGATCGTCCAGGTCATGCGACATGAGCGCCAGCACCACGTCCCGGTGGCCGTCGCCGTCCAAGTCGCTCACCGCGGCCGCGTACGCCAGCCCGACGTGGGCGATGCGATGCGGCACGAATTTCAGGTTGCCGACGTTTTCGAACCACAGGCAGCCATGATACGGCTGCGGCCATTGATGACCGTCTTCCAGGTTGTCACCCAACGGCAGAATCAGATCGAGGTCGCCATCCTGGTCCAAGTCGGCCATCACCAAACCGGCGCTGCCGATATCGTAATTATCCGTGTGCCACACGCGGTGGCGATTGAACTTGCCGCCGCCGACGTTCTCGAACACCCACAGCTCTTCCTCATCCTGCGAGACAATCGCGGCAATGTCCAAATCGCCGTCGCCGTCCAGGTCACCCACCGGCACGTGAATGGTTCCCGGTCGAGATAGCAAGGAATGATCGCGAAACCGCCCGCCGCCGAGATTCTCCAGCCACAAGACCTCACCGCGCGCGTAACCAAAAACTGCCACGACCAAGTCGATATCGCCGTCACCGTCGAAATCGCCGGCCTGCACGTCGACCACGCGGCGCACGTCCTCCAGCAGCACGTGCTT
>JBGQHD010000443.1:0-5085 GCA_041497795.1 Planctomycetia bacterium | reverse complement strand
CCTTGCCCAGCTCGTTGGTCCATAGGATGAGCGTGTTGTCCAGCAGGCTGCCCTGGCCGCCCGGCTCGGGCGTTTCGGAAAGCCGCTTGGCCAGGTAGGCAAGCTGCTCGGCGAACCACTTGTTGATGTTCGTGAGCTTCTCCTGGACTTTGGCGTTGGTGTCCGGCTCGTGCGATAGCTCGTGGTGCCCCTCGGTGACGCCGATCCAGCGCATCTTGGCCCCGCCGACCGAATTGGTGTATTGCAGCGTGGCGACCCGAGCAAAGTCATTGGCGAAGCTGTTGACCATCAGGTCGATCTGCAGCTTGCTGATGCGGGGGATGTTGTCGTTCTCCTCCTTCACGCCCGGCTCGATCTCGGGCACCTTATGGCCGGCCTTGCTCTCGGCCGTGGCCCGCAGCTCCTGCTCCATCTCCCGCACGAACGTGGCGTGCTCATCGAGCAGCCGGCGGTCCGCGGCGCTGACGGTGCCGCTGAGCTTCTTCAGATCGTCCCGCACGTCGTCCAGCACGCTGGCCAGCACTTCGCGGTCTTTCATCCGGCCGTAGAGCTTGGCGAACATCTGGTAGGGGTCGTCGATCGGGGCAATCGGCTTGTTGGCGCCGGCGTAAGACATCCGCGTCCAGGTATCGGCCCGGTCGGGCACCATCACGCCGAACTCCAGCGAGCCGAACCGGGTGCGCGTGGCGGCGTCTTTCTGCAGGTAATTCTTGATCTCCTGGTCCAGCGAGATGCCGCTGGACCAGCCGGCCGGCGTGTCGGAGCCCCCCTGGATGTTGCCGGGGAACAGCTCGATGCCCGTGAGCAGGCAGCCGATGCCCCGCATGTGGGCGTCGCCGTCGCCGCGGACGCGGTCGCAGACGCCGCAGAGGATGAGCGTGCGGTCCTGGAACGGGGTTAGCGGCTTCAGGCTTTCCTTCAGCGTGAACTTGTCCCCCTCTTCGGCCGGCCAGAAGGCGTCGGGCACCACGCCGTTGGGGCTGAACATCACCACTAGCCGCTGCTTCCGCCGCGCCTGGTTGGCAAACGCCAGGCTCGGCAGGTTCAGAATGAACGGCATTGCGGCCGCGCCGAGGCCAAGATCGCGGACAAACTCGCGGCGATTGGTGCTATGAAGCATTGCGGGGAGTCTCAGGTGCGGGAGACGACTTGGGTAGTGTAACGAACAGAGATGCTCGGGGAAAGCGTCTCGGTCGGGGTGTGTGCCCACGGATTCTGGCGGGGTTAATTTCTTTCGGGGTCTAGAGTTGTCGCCTCGCGCGGCGAAACGGGTGCCGCTCGGCTCGCGGCACCTGCCCAAAGCCGTTAGCTCGGCGAGCCCCCCAGCGTCACCAGCGCCTCCTCGAAGCGATGGGTCGGCACCGGCCGGCCGGGGCGGAAGCTCTGGGTCTGGCGGAACTCGGCCTTTGCGCCGGCGGCGTGGCAGGCTTCGTTGACGGCGCGCTGGACGTGCTCTTCGAGCCGCTGGGGATCGATGGCCACGCGGGCATTCACCACCACGTCGGCCTCAGCCGTGCGGCAGTGCGAAGGGAGCGACAACTCCGGCTCCAGGTCGTTGGCGATCAGGTTGGCCACGCCGTAGAAGCCCTCCCACAGGCCGATCGTCTTCAGGTGCGCCGTCTCGGCCCCCTCGGCCTGCAGCGCCTTCCGCAGGTGGCGGACGATCGACAGCAGCACGTCGTCGAGCTGGAACGCCTGCGGGGCGGTCACTTGCAGGTTGCTGTTGAGCCAGCCCAGCTCGGCTTCGCCCTCGGCGTAGATGTCGTAATCCAGGTCGAGGATCCGGCGGCCGAACGCGCCGCGCTGGTCGAGCATCTCCAGCAGGCCGTCGAAGCCCTCGCCGCTGCGGGCCGAGATGCGCAGGATCGGCAGGCCCGGCTGGAACTTCTCGAGCAGGGCCGCCAGGTCGTCGCACTCGGCCCGGCTCAGCTCGTCGATGCGGTTGATGATGGCGAAATCGGCCTCTTCGATCTGCTTCTTGAAGATGTAGGCCGCCTTGGAAGAGAAGCCAGACTGGCCGTCGCCGAGGATCTTTCGCCCGTGCGACGGCTTGACGATCACGCCGTAGGGGGCGATCTCGAACCGCTCGGCGTGCATCCGCAGGAGCGGCTGCACCACCGTCGCCACCAGGTCGGTGCAGCTTCCCACCGGCTCGGTGAGGATCACGTCCGGCCGCCGAACGGCTTCGAGCTTCTCGACGGTGCCCGTCAGCGCGTTGAAGTTGCAGCAAAAGCACGATCCGGCCACCTCGCCCACGTCGAACCCCTGCGAGCGGAGCATCTGCGTATCCACCAGGTCGGTCGCCTGGTCGTTGGTGACAATGCCGACGTTGAGCCCGCGACGCTGGTACGCCCGGGCGAGACGGCTGATGGTGGTCGTCTTGCCGGCGCCCAGAAAGCCGCCGATCATGATGAAACGCATGTGGGACATGGGATTCTCCAAGGGCTAACGGTCGGGGCGCTGCGAAAGAAAACCACGAAGGGCTCGAAGGACACAAAGGTTATGGAAGCAAACGGAGACAAAGTTGTGTCGCGTACGACAGACGCGAGCAGCCTCTTCGTGTCCTTGGTGTTCTTTGTGGTTGTCTTGTCGCAGCGGATCAGGCGCCGCTGTTCGGCGCTCACTCATTCGACGCCTCCAAAGTTGCGTAATCCTTGAACGGCTGGGCGAACTTCTTGTCGGCCTTGTATTGATGGACAGTCATCCAGGCGAACTCGCGCTTCTGTTCGTTCGCCGGGTCGGGGTCGGGTAATGGCTGGCCATCGGCCTCTGCGTAAATCGTGCGCACCACGGGGACCGGTCCCGACGCCTTGGGCGCCAGGTCGTAGTTCGTGCCCTTGGTGACCAGCAGCCAACTGTTCTCGCGGAAGCCGCGCTTGAGCCGCTGCCGGGCGGCGGCCGTCAGCCGCTGCTGGTCGGCGCCCGTGAGCTTCTTGTCGGCCCCGATGGCTTGCACCATTTGCTGGGTCTCCGCGACGTCGAAGCTCACCCAGCCATGGGGCGGCAGGAAGGCCTCGAACTTGCAGTGCGAGGGGGAGTTTTTGGGGAACAGCGACAGCCCATAGGTCACGCGCGTGGGGTAGCCCAGCGTGCGGCCCATCGTGGCGCACAGCCCGTGGTAGTCGCTGCAATGGCCGCACAGCTTGCCGAAGGCGTGCTCGGCGTCGGCCCGCAGCGAGGCATTGGCGTGATCGTATTTCAAGTTCGCATCGACCCAGTCCATCACCAGGAACATGTCCTGGGCCGCCGTGGTCCGCTTGGCCACGATTTGCTGCACCAGGTCGTCGAACTCCTTCTTCTTGGTGATCGACTGCGGACGGAGATACGCCTCGAAGTCGTCCGGCCACTTCTCGACGGCCACGATGCCGGCCGGATCGACGTCCCAGTGCAGGTCCCACACCGTGGCGCGGAACTTGTGGCGGATGATCTGGGCCCCCTCCGGCTTGGCAAACTCGAAGTAGGCGAAACGGTTGCCGTAGACCGGCTCGGCGGCGATCTTTGGCATCACTTCCATGGGGAACGTGCTCAGCTCACTCTCGCTGATCTCCTGGCCCGCGTCCGATTGCGGCAACGGCAGCCAGACCTTCAGCACCTTCGTGTGATAGGGCGCCGTGACCACGACCGAGAAATCGACCTCGTGCGTCACCGGGTCGCTCCGCCGGGCACGATAGGGCAAGGCGGCCGTCGGGCGGTATTCCGCTGCCGGCCGCGTGGGATTCGTCTCCGCCGAGGGAGTAGCGACCGTCTTTTCCTCCGGCTCAGCCGCGGGCGGCGTCTTAGCGACACCGCGGGCTTCCTCCGCCGGCTGGTCGGTCTTGGCCTGAACGACGGCCGGTGGGCCGCTCTTGCGGTCGTCGGTTCCGCTGGCGGGACTCGCGGAGCAGCCCGACAGGGCGAGAACCAGACTAGTGCACACAACACTAGCCCGAAGCGCAAGCGAGGGAGGAGCGAGGATAGACGACCGCTCTCCCTTGCTTGCGCGTCGGGCTAGTTTGGTTTTCTGACAAAGCCTAGCGCGCGGCGGCAGGCTTTGGCCGGGGTTTGCGGCGGTCGCGATCGGTGACAGCTTCACTTTCGTCAGCTCTCGTCAGCTCGCGGCTCCGCGCGATGGTGGGACCGATCCATCGTTGATAGATGCCAACCCCCGCCATGCCGCCCAGGAGCGGCGCGAGGATGTAAACGGTCAAGAAGCCCACGCCGTTGGGACCGGGCAGCGCGATCTTTCCCCAGCCGGCCAGCGCCGCAAACACTCGCGGCCCAAAGTCGCGGGCCGGATTGAAGCAGGCCTGGGTCAGCGGGGCGATGATGCAAATCAGCGCCGTCACCGCCAAGCCGATGAAGGCCGGCGCCAGGTTCTTCGGCCCCAGCGGCGTCGAAGCATTGGTCACGGCGCAGACGACCAGCGCCAAGATGGCCGTGCCGAGCACCTCGGCGAAGAAGGCTGTGCGATGGGGCACGCGTTCATTGAACTTGGCATGCTCATCGGCATCGTAGCGCGCGTTGCCGCCGGCCATGGGGCCGGGACTGGGGAAGTACTCGCCATAGCACATGGCGGTGATTTCGCTGCCCGGGGCACCGCGCACCACTCCTTTGTCGGTTTCCTTTTGCCGCAGCCAGGGCTGATACAGCATGAACAGCACCGCCGCCGCGGCAAACGCTCCCACGAGTTGGGCGGCCACGTAAGCCGGAACGTGCCGCCAGGGAAAGAGCCCCCACGTGGCCAGGCCCACGGTGATGGCCGGGTTGATGTGCGCCCCGCTGATCGGCCCGATGGTGTAAATGGCCAGCATGATCGCCAGCCCCCACACGATGCCCACCTGCCACAGCCCCGTCAGGCTGTCCGTCAGCACGGCGCAGTGCACCGCCCCGCAGCCGAAGAGCACGAGCAGAAACGTGCCCAGCACTTCGGCCAGGAAGCAGTGGCGGAGCGTGGGCGTCGTCATGTGGGACTCCCGAAGAGTTAACCACGAATAGCACGAATTACACGAATAAAACGAAGAGCATCCTGGCGATGCTTGGTGGCAGCGCGATGCCGAACCGACCGACATTGCTGCGCCAGTCTATCCTGTTGTCTTTCATTCGTGT
>JBGQHD010000442.1:0-5101 GCA_041497795.1 Planctomycetia bacterium | reverse complement strand
TGCGCAATCGCCTTTGCTCCTAAATTCAGGATCGAACGAAGGGGATACCGTCAATGCATGATTACAAATACCAGCGCTGGCTTCAATTTTTACGTCAAAAAGGGGTACCTTTAGGCTCCAGGCGACGACGGCGTGGCCAGCCTCGTGATACGCAACAACTTTCATGATCTCCTCGTCCAAGCTCATGACTTATGCTTCCGATTCGATGTGCCTACGATTTCTCACGCCCATTTAGCGGGACCATAGCAGCACCAAGCGCTTCCAGAGATTCGACGGACGAGGAAGAACTGCTCATGAGGCCGGGCACGGGCCAGGCGGGCACGATCGCGCTCGATGGGGTGGAACTCGTCCGTGAGAAAGTAGCTGGCTTGGGCGTACCAACCATTGAAAGACGCATTGAGCAGCCGAGGCACGCCCAGCGCGACGGCTCCGCGGCGGACATCATGCACGTCGGCATGGAAATACTCCGACTGAAACATGAATGGGCCGAGGTTCATCGCCATCTGAACGTTAAACAAGTCGTCGTCGTTCGCCACCAGGCTGGTCGTATCGACCAGGAACGGCGAGTTGACGCGAATCGGCATCCGTGCGGCGAAGCGGGCACGGCTGGCGTTGGCGCCGTTGATTCCCGCGTCGCTAGGGTTGAATGAACGGTGACTGTACGCCCCTCCGAACAAACACCAATAGCGGCCTTCGTCGGCATAGTAGGGCATCGCCACCAACCGACTGGTGAAGGCGTATTCGCCGTCACCATAGTCGAAGGCGTCGCCGCTGTTGTTGTCGGAGCTGCCGCGAAAGACGCCGGTGGCCCAGATCAGCGTGTCGTCCAGGGCGGTGTTGTTGAACATCACGCCAATATTGCGGGCCGGGTCGAAGGCGTTCTCCGCGAGCGACCGTTCCATGAGCAACGTGTAGTTATCGTGCGTTCCATATTCATCAAAGCTAAAGGGCTCCTTGAAATGGCCCAGGGTGCAGGCCCCGAGCAGAGGGAGGTGCGTCATGGATAGGTAGGTGTCCGTCGGCACGGGATGGTTCGTCGTGCCGGCCAGGGCTGTCTGGAAATCGATCTCCACGACCCATTCGAAGACTTCGTACATGGTGCCGTCGCCGCGAAGCCGAAGCCGGCGAAAGTCGGCGCCGTCCTGCCATCCGGCCGGGCCGGCGAGCGGTTCCAAGTTGGCGCCGGGAGCGAACCAGGCAGCATCCGTGTGCAATCGCCCGCCGAAATGCACGCGGAAGTCCTTGTTGGCGGTCTCGGCCACGAAGCCGTCCTTCCAAAAGGTCTTGAAATTCAGGTCCGTGCCGACCTCGTAGCCCTCGGTCTCGAGTTCCTTCTTTTTCTGCTCCTCCGCTTTCCGTTTGTCCTCCTCCCGCTGGACGAACTTCTCGACGTCGGCCAGGCGCTTGCTGAGGCCGGCCGCGGAGCTGTCGCTGGCGTCGGGCGCGTACGCCACGGCCGTGGCGACGGGGTCTGCCGTCCCCTCGTTGGCTGCCTGTGGCGGAAGCGGCGGAGGGGCGAAGGGGATCGCCGCGGGCCGCGGTCCGACAAGCACTCCCGGCCCGCCGACGGGCGTCTGTCCCATCGCCAAACCGCCGGCGCTAAAGATCACCCCGATCCACACGCTCGCCGACCGAACGAACGCGAGCGAACAGGCGCGGACACGGTTGGTTGACTGCGCGATCGCCTGCGCCGGGCTTTGCCCCCGGCAGCCTGGCATTTCCTTGGAGGCGGCCGGCTCGACTGTCGCCGCAGGCGTTGCCGGCAACGCAGTCCCGGCATTGGCCGCGCTAGCAGAGATCGGACCGCGAGACGAGAACGAGAGGGTCATTTTCAGCCTCCGTGCTGAGGACACTATCGAGCATACGGGCTGAGGCACACTCTCCTTCGTGGGCCTCGTGTGCTCCGGTCGTCCGGTCAGCACGAACGCGCCCGGCCAAACGGCTGGGCATCAGCAGTTATCGGTATCGCTTGTGGCGGCGCTTGAGCATGCGCTCTCGCCGCGAGTGGTGCAGTCAATGCTGGCTTACATGCTGCCCCAGCCGTCGCTTCTCCGTGCGGTTGATCTGCACGATCACGCCGTCCTGCACGATGATCTCCACCGCGCCGTAGCGCAGCCCACGCAGCGAGTCGCGGACTTCGGACAGCTCGGCGTCGGCGACCTCGCGCGTCGGCAGGGGCGCGATCCGCCGTCCGTTTTCTTCCAGGTCACTCATGGCGCATTGTCTCCTGGGCGAACCTTCGCCACCGCTGGCTGCGGGGATGTCCGATGGCTAATTAGATCGCATAGTCGGGAGTAAAGACCCTGGCCCGCTTGGGGACCACGAACACTTCATCGCCGGACTGCAAGCCCAGCTCGGCGTGCCGTTCCAGGCTGAGATCCACGAGGATTTCTTGCCGCTCGGCCGTGTGCAGCGTGACCTTGGTGATCGAGCCGGCCGGGTTGATGCGCTCCACCCGGGCCGGCAGGCTGGCCTCACCGTTGGCTTCGCGGCGGATGTCCAGGTCGTGCGGACGCATGTAAACGGCGACCTGCCGCTCTTCCTCGTGCGGATGGGCGGGAAAGTCGATGGTCCAATCGCCGACCACCGCCTTGCCGTTCTGCACGCGGCCGTGAAAAACGTTCACCTGGCCCAGGAAGCCCATCACGAACTCCGAGGCCGGATGGTGGAACACCTCGGCCGGCGTGCCGACCTGCTCGATGCGTGCCTGGTTCATGACCACCACGCGGTCGGCGACCTCAAGCGCCTCTTCCTGGTCGTGCGTGACCAGCAGCGTGGTGATGTGGATCTGATCGTGCAGTCGCCGCAGCCAGGCCCGCAGCCCTTGCCGCACCTTCGCATCCAACGCCCCGAACGGCTCGTCGAGCAGCAGCACGCGCGGCTCGACGGCCAGGGCCCGGGCCAGGGCGATGCGCTGCCGCTGCCCGCCGGAGAGCTGCGCCGGGTAGCGGCCGCTGAACCCTTGCAGATGGACCAACTCCAGCAGCTTATGCACGCGGTCGCGGATTTCCTCCCGCGACGGCCGCAGTGCCCGCGGCCGCACCCGCAGGCCAAAGGCCACGTTGTCGAACACCGTCATGTGCCGGAACAGGGCATAGTGCTGGAAGACGAAGCCGACCTGGCGCTCGCCGGCCGGCCTCCCCGCCACGTTTTCATCGTGGAACAGGATGGCCGATTCGGCGTGCATATCCGGCACTTCCAGCCCGGCAATGATCCGCAGCAGCGTGGTCTTGCCCGACCCCGATGGGCCAAGCAAGGCCACCAGCTCGCCGTCTTCGACCTTCAGGCTGACGTCGCGCAAGGCCTGATAACTGCCGAAGGTCTTATGGATGCGTTGGACTTCGATGCTCACGGGTTATGCCTCTGCCTGTGCAGGCTCAAGGGTAGGGTGGGCTGTGCCCACCAAGAGGGCCGTATTTTGGTGGGGGCCGAGAGCGATATTCTGGTGGGCACAGCCCACCCTACGGTCGGCAGGCTCAGGGGAGTGTTTGACACTTCGATGCAGCCGCCCCTCGACGGCGGTCTTCAGGCCGAGGGTCGCCAGGGCCAAGAGCGCCAGCAGCGAGGCCACGGCGAAGGCGGCCACGAAGTTGTATTCGTTATAGAGAATCTCCACGTGCAGCGGCAGCGTGTTGGTTTTGCCGCGAATGTGGCCGGAAACGACCGACACGGCCCCGAATTCGCCCATCGCGCGGGCATTGCACAAGATGACGCCGTAGAGCAAAGCCCACTTCACGTTGGGCAGCGTTACCCGCCGAAACGTCTGCCAGCCGCTGGCGCCCAGCGAGAGGGCCGCTTGTTCCTCGTCGGTGCCTTGCTCTTGCATCAGCGGGATCAGCTCGCGGGCCACAAACGGGAAGGTGACGAACATCGTCGCCAGCACGATGCCCGGCACGGCGAAGATGATTTGCACGTCGTGCTCGACCAGCCAAGGGCCGAACCAGCCTTGCGCGCCGAACAGCAGCACGAAGACTAGCCCGGAGACCACAGGCGAGACCGCGAATGGCAAGTCGATGAGCGTGATGAGCAGGCTCTTGCCGGGGAACTCGAACTTGGCGATGGCCCAGGCCGCCGCCAGCCCGAAGATCATGTTGGCCGGCACGGAGATGGCCGCCGTCAGCAGCGTGAGCCGGATGGCCGCCAGTGCGGCGCGATCGTTGAAGCTGGCGAAATAGGCCCCCACGCCCTTGCGGAGCGCCTCGGCAAAGACGGCCGCCAGCGGTACGAACAGAAACAGCGAGAGGAAGGCGATCGACACGGCAATCAACACGTAGCGCACTTGGACGACTGCCCGCAACCGCCGCAGCTTGTCGAGCGCAAAGAGCGCGGCGATGCGAAGCGCTCCCATCAGTCGTCGCCATGTTGGTCGAGCACGGGCGATATCCATGGTCAGGTGACTCCTTGATAGCGTCGGCTGTTCCACCATTGAATCGTGTTGATCATCAGCAGGATCGCGAAGGAGGCCACCAGCATCGCCACGGCGATGGCCGTGGCCCCGGCGACGTCGAACTGCTCCAGCTTGGTGATGATGAGCAGCGAGGTGATCTCCGTCTCCATCGGCATGTTGCCGGCGATGAACACCACCGAGCCGTATTCACCGATCGCCCGAGCCAGCGACAGCGCAAAGCCCGTGAGCAGCGCCGGCATGACGGCCGGCAGGATCACGCGGAAGAAAGTTTGCAGACGGTTGGCTCCCAAGCTGACCGCGGCCTCTTCGGTTTCGCGGTCCAGGTCCGCCAGCGCGGGCTGGAGGGTGCGGACCACGAACGGCACGCCGATGAATGTCAACGCCACTACCACGCCCAGGGGTGTGAACGCCACCGAAATGCCCAGCGGTTCCAGGTAACGGCCGATCCAGCCATCGCGGGCATAGATGGCCGTCAAGGCGATGCCGGACACCGCGGTAGGCAACGCGAAGGGTAAATCGACCATCGCATCCACCAGCCGTTTGCCAGGGAAGCGGTAGCGGACCAGCGTCCAGGCGACGATGAAGCCGAATACGGCATTGACCGAGGCGGCGACCAGCGCCGCTCCGAACGTCAGCCGATAGGAAGCCATCACCCGCGGCCCAGTGACCGTGCTCCAGAACTCCGCCCATCCC